>WOYR01000175.1 GCA_011620705.1 Microbacteriaceae bacterium
TTGCCGATGCAGGTGGTGCAGCCGTAGCCGACGATGTAGAAGCCGACCTCGTCGAGGTAGCTCGTGAGTCCCGCCTTCTCGTAGTACTCGGTGACGACCTTCGAGCCCGGCGCGAGCGAGGTCTTGACCCAGGGCTTCGCCTTGAGGCCCTTCAGAGAGGCGTTGCGCGCGAGCAGACCGGCGGCGAGCATCACCGACGGATTGGAAGTGTTCGTGCAGCTGGTGATCGATGCGATGGTCACCGCGCCGTGATCGATCGTGAACGTCTGCCCGCCGACGGTGACCGTCGCTGGATTCGACGGGCCGACCGGTGAGCTCGCGACCTCGTGCACGTAGTGCTCTTCGGCCGGCTCTCCTCCGGGGTCGGAGGCTGGAAAGCTGTCGTCGACGTTCTCGTCGACAGCCACGGGTGACGCATAGTTGAGGATGTCCCGCTCGAACTGGCTCTTCGCCGCGGTGAGTTCGATGCGATCCTGCGGACGCTTCGGACCGGCGATCGACGGCACGACGCTGGAGAGGTCGAGTTCGAGGTATTCGGAGAAATCCGGTTCGTGCTGCGGATCGTGCCACATGCCCTGCGCTTTCGCGTAGGCCCCGACCAGCGCGACCTGGTTCGCTTGACGGCCGGTGAGCCGGAGGTAATCGAGGGTGATGTCGTCGATCGGGAAGATCGCGGCGGTCGAGCCGAATTCCGGGCTCATGTTGCCGATCGTGGCGCGGTTCGCCAACGGCACCTGGGCGACGCCCTCGCCGTAGAATTCGACGAACTTGCCGACCACGCCGTGCTTGCGCAGCATCTGGGTGATGGTGAGCACCACATCCGTCGCGGTCACCCCGGTCGGGATGGAGCCGGTGAGCTTGAAGCCGACCACCTTGGGGATGAGCATCGACACCGGCTGGCCGAGCATGGCCGCCTCGGCCTCGATGCCGCCGACGCCCCAGCCCAGCACGCCGAGGCCGTTGACCATCGTGGTGTGCGAGTCGGTGCCGACCAGCGTGTCGGGATAGGCGCGCAGGACCCCGTCCACCATGCGGGTGAAGGTCACGCGCGCCAGGTACTCGATGTTGACCTGGTGCACGATGCCGGTGCCGGGCGGGACGACCTTGAAGTCGTCGAAGGCGCCCTGGCCCCAGCGCAGGAACTGGTAGCGCTCGCCGTTGCGCTCGTACTCGATCTCGACGTTGCGCTGCAGAGCGTTCTCGGTGCCGAAGAGGTCGGCGATGACCGAGTGATCGATCACGAGCTCCGCAGGCGCGAGCGGGTTGATCTTGTTGGCGTCCCCGCCGAGCGCCCCGACCGCCTCGCGCATGGTCGCGAGGTCGACGATGCACGGCACGCCGGTGAAGTCCTGCATGACCACGCGCGCGGGGGTGAACTGGATCTCGGTGTCGGGCTCCGCCGTCGGCACCCACGCGCCCAGCGCCTCGATCTGCGACTTGGTGACATTCGCGCCGTCCTCGGTGCGCAGGAGGTTCTCCAGCAGCACCTTCAGGCTGAACGGGAGCCTCTCGAAACCGGGGACGGTGTCGACCCGGAAGACCTCGTAGTCCGTTCCGCCCACCGTCAGCGTGCTCTTCGAACCGAAACTGTCAACAGCCGACATGGCGCGTCTCCCTTGCTCGTCTGCGATCATCCTGCTGCCCGCCGCGCGGCGCGTACCAGCAAGGCAACCCTAAGCCAGTGCTGACACGGCTGCAGAGCTGATCGCCTGCTGATTTATCTTGATATCAAGATACATTACACCCTGGTCGGATAGTCGACGATCGGGTTCGAGAAGACGTTCTTCATCGCGCAGCAGTAAAGCTTGCCCTCGGCCGTCCAGTGCTCGCCTGCCCGGGGCACCTACTACGACGCCTACGGGTGGTCCCGTCGGCGGGGGCGGGCTGCGACGACGAGGCCGACCAGAACCAGCACCATTACCGCGGTGAGCACGGCGGCGAGGGTATGCAGCGCAGTCAGGTCCAATTCCTGACCGAACGTCAGCGCGAGCAGGGTGCTTGCCAGCATGGTGCCGACGTAGCGGGAGGTCTGGAAGAGACCGGCCGCACTGCCGATCGTCGGGCCCGCCGCCGTGTCGTACATCGCCGTCTGCAATGCGAGGCTCACCGCACCGTTGGCCATGCCGAGAAGGCCCAGCAGTGCGCCGAGCGCCGCAATGGGCCAAGTCTCCTGCAGTACCAGCATCCCGGCGCAACCGCCTGCGAGCAGCAGTGTGCCCGATCTCAGGACCACGCCCGCGCCATAGCGGTCGATCAGTCGTGCCGAGACGGGGGTGATCAAGACACTGAGCGATGCGAGCGGCAACATGGTCAAACCCGCTGCGGCCGGGGACTGGCCGGCGGTGCTCTGCAGGTAGGACGGTACGCCGAAGAAGATTGCGTAGAACACGATGTTGACCGCGGCGTTCATCGCGTAGATGGGCAGCAGACCTCCGCGCCCGCCGAGAGCAGCGAAGTCGAGGAACGGCTCGGTGAGCGCGGCGCCCGAGGAAGCTGCCTTGTCGGGCGACGCCTGGCGACGCACTCGGCGCTCGACCACAATCAAACCTGCAGCGGCCAGGACCGCGGCAACCAGTGCCGGCCACGCCACCTGCCCAGTCAGCGACATGAGCCACCACAGGGCCGACAGGGCTGTCAGCACGAACAGCGCCGCCCCGGGAAGGTCCAACCGTCGCATCGTCACCCGCACAGGCGCTGCGACCGCATCACGGGGCAGTGTCAGCAGCGCAAGGGACCCGCACAGCACGATGATGGGCAGGTTGACGATGAAGATCGCCTGCCAGCCGCCCCACGCCACCAGATAGCCCCCGATCGTCGGGCCTATGGCAGCCGAGGTGGACGCGAACACCGACAGCACGCCGAGCGCACGCGCCTGCCCCGGGCCGTGAGTGGATCGGACGATGCCCAGACCGGAGGGGAACAGCGCGGAGGTGCCGAGAGCTTGAAGGATGCGGATCGCGACCAGCGCCGCAAACGATGGAGCGAACGGCGCGGCAGAACTCGCCACGGCCACGACAGCGAGCCCCACCAGGAACACCCGCCGCCGCCCGATCAGATCGCCCAGCCGCCCCAGCAGGGGTTGCCCGACGGCGCTGGCCAGGTAGTAGCTCGCGATGAGCCAGGACGCCGAGGCGAAGCCGACGTCGAAGGTGAGGCGGATGTCGATGAGCGCCACTGCGATCATCGACGAGTTCAGAGGGTTGAGAAGCGTCCCCAACCCGATAGTGCCGAGCAGCCTCCACTGGAGACCCGGCCGCCGCTTCTCGGTCATGGGCACACCGTATTCGTCGCGCGCCGCCCCCTACCGCACCCGCGCGTAGCGCAGCAGGAGCGTCGAGGCCGAACGCAGCACATGCACGAGTTCGAGTGCCCGCGGCTGGGGCAGGAGCGCCGCAGCGATGCGGCGCGCAGTGCCGGCCTCGAGCGTCGGCTCGAAGGTGAGGCACAGCTCGTCGACGACGTCGGCCGCGAGCAGCGCCCCGAAGAGCTGCGGACCGCCCTCGCACAGGACGCGCGTGAGGCCTCGCTCGTGCAGCGCCGCGACGGCGGCCGCGGCGTCGACGATCTCGCCCCCGCCGGTCTCCACGACATCCGCGACCTCGGCGAATGCGGGCGCATCGCGCCCTGGCGTCGTCACGATGACGGGGCGCACGGGCGCCTCCACGAAGATGCGCGACTCGGGGTCGAGGTCGAGGGACCCCGACACGATCGCGAACACCGGATGCGGCGTGAGGCCATGGGCGACGCGCCATTCCGCCGACTCCTCCGAGACGCGCATCGGCCCGTAG
>WOYR01000120.1 GCA_011620705.1 Microbacteriaceae bacterium
CGCAGAGAAGGCTGGACTTCCGTTGGTGTGAAGCGAGTTCGATGAGAAGTACGAATACGTCTCGTGCTCACGCGAGGCCTGCGCCGGCGTTACCAATGGGTCGATCCGAGATGGATTGGCGCCTCCATCACCCGTGATCTCCGCCGACACCCTCAAGTAAGCCGCATACGCCGCCTCCGCTGCCTTCAGCGCCTCCTCATCCGAACTGAACACCGGCGTCGCACTCGCGCTCGGCGACGCTGTCCCATGCCCGCCCGACGGCACGCACCCCGCCAGCGCGAGCACCAGCATCCCGGCGACGAGGAACGGGGCGATGCGCATGACAATGACGGTAGGGCACGACGCACGGCTGCGGCATCCGGAATCCACAACAGTGCCAGCGCTCACCGCGGGGCACACCTGGGAAGGACTCACGGGTACCGTGACCACATGACGGTTTCCGGCGCATGGGTTCGTGCGGCGCGCGGCGCCATGCTGCTCAGCGACCGAGCCAGCGGCACCGGCGAGCTGCGGCCGACGATCTTCGCCGAGATGTCGGCGCTGGCCGCGAGCACGGGAGCGATCAACCTGGGGCAGGGGTTCCCGGATGAGGACGGCCCGCAGCAGGTGCTCGACGCCGCGAAGCGGGCGATCGACGAGGGCGCGAACCAGTACCCGCCGGGACGCGGCATCCCGGAACTGCGCGAAGCCATCGCCCACCACCAGCGGCGCTTCTACGGCCTCACGGTCGACCCCGATCGCGAGGTGCTCGTCACGGCCGGCGCCACCGAGGCGATCGCTGCCACCCTGCTGGCGCTGCTCGAGCCCGGCGATGAAGTGGTGACCTTCGAGCCCTTCTACGACTCCTACGCCGCGATGATCGCGCTGGCCGGAGCACGGCATGTGACGGTGCCGCTGCGGGCACCCGACTTCCGCCCCGAGTTGGACGAGCTGCGGGATGCCGTCACCGCACGCACCCGTATCATCCTGATCAACTCGCCCCACAATCCGACCGGTGCCGTGCTCGACCGCGAGACCCTCGAGCTCATCGTGGAGCTCGCCAACCAGCACGACGCCCTCATCGTCACCGACGAGGTCTATGAGCATCTGACCTTCGACAGGGCCGAGCACATCCCCATCTCGACCCTGCCGGGAGCCCGCGAGCGCACGGTCACGATCAGCAGCGGCGGCAAGACCTTCAGCGTCACCGGTTGGAAGATCGGCTGGCTCATCGCCCCCGCCGAACTGGTCGATGCGGTCCTCGCGGTGAAGCAGTTCCTCAGCTACGTGAACGGCGCACCGTTCCAGCCCGCCATCGCGCTCGGGCTCGGGCTGCCCGACAGCTACTTCGCGGATGCCGCAACCGCCCTCGCCGCCAAGCGCGACCTCCTCGGCTCCGGGTTGCGTCGCGCCGGCTTCGAGGTCAGCAGGCCCAGCGGCTCATACTTCCTGATCGCCGACGCCGCTCCCCTCGGATTCCACGACGCCGTGGAGCTGTGCCGACGGCTCCCGCAGCTCGCCGGCGTCGTCGGCATCCCGCTCACCGCTTTCGTGCGACCGGAGCGCCAGGACGGCTACCGCTCGCTCGTGCGTTTCGCCTTCTGCAAGCGCACCGAGGTGCTCGAGCAGGCGGCCGTGCAGTTGGCGGGTCTTCGCCGGTGAGGACGCAAAGCCCAGGGGTGGACAGACCCGTCGTCCCGTCCCCCTATGCTGGACAGCATCCGGAATCCCGACCGCCGCACCGAAAGTGAATCCCGTGGCCCAGCCCGTTGACGTCGACGCGGTTCTCGATGCGGCATCCGCCATCATCCTGAACGACGGTTTCGAGTCGACGAGCCGCCGGGCGATCGCGGCACGTGCGCAGATCACCGAAGAGGAGCTGCTGCGGCTCTTCAGCTCCCCCGGACAGCTCTTCGCCAGCCTGCTCGACCGCGAATACCGAGGCATGTTCGTGGTGATCACGGATCACGTGGACCGGGATCCGCTCGGCGGGCTGCTCTCGCACATCTACCGCCACAGCATCGGAGCGGTCTACGAGCGACCGCTCGCCAGGCAGCTCTACCTGACCGATCCGGTCGCCCTCAACACGATCATGCGGGAGGCTCACGGCTTCGACTACATGCCGAGCATCGGGGTGCGATCCGAGTTCATCGACATGATGAAGGATGCCGGGATGGTGCGCCACGATGTCGACTCCCCCTCGCTGGCCGCGGTCATCACGGCCGTGTCGGCGGGGGCCGCCCTGACGGCTCCGCACCAGGAGCTCGACCACCTGATCAACGGCTTCGCCGTCATGCTCGAGCGCTCCGTCGACACCGACGCCGACGACACCCGCCCGGGCAAGACCGCCTTCGTCGACTACATGACCCGGCTGACCGCCGGCAGCCGCTACGACCTCGACTGATCCTTCCCGCGCGCCGGAGCCCTCGCTAGGGTGGAATTCTCAGCAGATCAGGAGCGCACCATGTCCGACACCACCGACTCAGCCGACGCTTCCCTCCCCACCGCCGACGAATTGGCCGGCGTCGCGAAGGCCATCTGGTGGCTGGTGCTGATCCGAGGGATTCTGGCCGTTCTGTTCGGCATCCTGGCGCTCGTTCTGCCGGGGGTCGCTTTCCTGGCCCTCGTCTTCGCCTTCGCGGCATACGCGCTCATCGACGGGATCGCCAACATCGTGCACGCGGTGCGCGTGCGCGAACGGGATCGCCGCTGGGGCTGGCTGCTCGCCCAGGGCATCCTGTCGGTGATCGCCGGCATCGTGGCGTTCGTCTTCCCGCTCGCCGCGGGGATCACCCTTGGCATCTTCGCGCTCATCCTGATCGGCATCTACGCGATCATGATGGGCATCTCGGGCATCCCGGCAGCCGCGAGCATCGTCGACGGCGGGCGCAAGGTGCTCGGCTTCGTCGTGGCGATCCTCAGCCTCCTGCTCGGGGTCGCCCTGCTCGTCATCGTCTTCGTCTCACCGGTGGCCGGGATCGTCAACCTGGTCTGGGTGATCGGCGTGTACGCGATCCTGTTCGGGATCGTGCTGATCGTCGCGGCGCTCCAGACGCGCCGGGTGTCTTCGGCGACCGCAACCCCGAAGGCCGCCTGACCGGACAGGCTCAGCGCGGTCCGACCCGGAACCGGCGCAGCGCCAATGCCGGGTTGACGCGGCGCACCTCGGCGACGCGGCTGGGCGTGATCCAGGCGACCGCAACACCCGCCGCCTCGCCGAGTCCTGCCAGCTCCACCCCCATCGGGTCGACCACCATGCTGTTTCCGACGCCGATCGGCGGGGTGTGGTCGGCGGCGGCGAGGTACACGGTGTTCTCGATGGCGCGAGCGGTGAGCAGGGTGCGCCAGTGCGCCTCCTTGAGCGGTCCGCGCACCCATTCGCTCGGCACCAGCACGAGGTCGGCGCCGGCGTCCACGAGGTGCCGGGTCACTTCGGGGAAGCGGATGTCGTAGCAGGTCTGCAGCCCGACAGTGAAGCCGGCGAAGGGGAAGGTGCGCGGCTCCTCGACCGGGCCGGGCACGATCCATTCGCTCTCGCGCTGCCCGAAGGCGTCGTAGAGGTGCACCTTCCGGTAGTGCGCGACGAGTTCGCCGTGCGGGTCGAGTGCGACGAGGGTGTTGGCCACGCGCTTGTGCTCCTCCGGCACCCGCTCGGCCATCCCCGCCACGATGTGGATGCCGAGCTCGGCGGCGAGTTCGGCCAGCGCCCGCACGAAGGGGCCGTG
>WOYR01000256.1 GCA_011620705.1 Microbacteriaceae bacterium
CGAGACCACCTTCCGCGATGCGCACCAGTCGCTGCTCGCGACCCGCGTGCGCACCAAGGACCTGGTGGCGGTCATGCCGGCCGTCGCGAGGATGACGCCGGGGCTGCTCTCGGTCGAGGCCTGGGGCGGCGCCACATACGACGTCGCGCTCCGCTTCCTCGGCGAGGACCCGTGGGAGCGGTTGGCCGCGATGCGGGAGGCGCTGCCGAACATCGCGATCCAGATGCTGCTGCGCGGCCGCAACACGGTCGGCTACACGCCGTACCCGACCGAGGTGACGGACGCCTTCGTGAAGGAGGCCGCCGCCACCGGTGTGGACATCTTCCGCATCTTCGACGCCCTCAACGACGTCGACCGGATGACGCCCGCGATCGACGCCGTGCTCGCCACCGGCACCGCCGTCGCCGAGGTGGCGATGTGCTACACCGGCGATCTGCTCAACCCCGATGAGACCCTCTACACCCTCGACTACTACCTGAGGCTCGCGGATCAGATGGTCGCGGCAGGCGCGCACATCCTGGGCATCAAGGACATGGCAGGCCTGCTGAGGGCCGATGCGGCGGAGAAGCTCGTCACGGCTCTGCGCGAGCGCTTCGAGCTGCCGGTGCATGTGCACACCCATGACACAGCCGGCGGTCAGCTCGCGACCCTGCTCGCGGCGAGCAGGGCAGGGGCGGATGCCGTCGACGCGGCCAGCGCCCCGATGGCCGGCACCACCAGCCAGCCGTCGCTCTCGGCGCTCGTCGCCGCCACCGCGAACACCCAGCGGGACACCGGGCTCTCGCTCGACGCGGTGCTCGACCTCGAGCCGTACTGGGAGGCCGTGCGCAAGATCTACCTGCCATTCGAGTCGGGGCTGCCGGGGCCGACCGGGCGCGTGTACCGGCACGAGATCCCGGGCGGCCAGCTGTCCAACCTGCGCCAGCAGGCGATCGCGCTCGGACTCGGTGAGCAGTTCGAGAAGGTCGAGGACTGGTACGCGGCGGCCAACCGCATCCTGGGCCGTCCACCGAAGGTGACCCCGTCATCCAAGGTGGTGGGCGATCTGGCGCTCCACCTCGCTGCGGGCGACGTCGATCCGGACGACTTCGAGAAGAACCCGGGGAAGTACGACATCCCGGATTCGGTCATCCGCTTCATGGCGGGCGAGCTGGGCGACCTGCCGGGCGGCTGGCCCGAGCCGTTCCGGAGCAAGGTGCTCGAGGGGCGCGACGTCAGGATCGGCGTCGAGGACCTCTCGGCCGAAGACCGGGCCGCGCTCGGAGGCGCATCGGTTCAGCGCCGGGCGGCGCTGAACCGCCTGCTGTTCCCCGGACCGACCCGCGAATTCGAGCAGGTGCGCGAGCTGTTCGGCGATCTCTCGCCGGTGGACACGATCGGCTACCTGTACGGCCTGCAGGCGGGCGTCGAGCACGCGGTCGAGATCGCCAAGGGCGTCGATCTGCTGCTCACCCTCGAGGCGATCGGCGAGCCGGACGACAAGGGCATGCGCACGGTGATGACGACGATCAACGGCCAGCTGCGGCCGGTGGCGGTGCGCGACCGGAGCATCGCCGTCGACAGCAAGGCCGCCGAGAAGGCCGATCCGAGCAGGGCCGGCCATGTCGCAGCGCCATTCTCCGGGGTCGTGACGCTGAAGATCTCCGAGGGCGACGCGGTGGTGGCCGGGCAGGCGGTCGCCTCGATCGAGGCCATGAAGATGGAGGCCGCGATCACCACGCCGGTGGGCGGCAAGGTGGTGCGGCTCGCCATCCCGGTGACGCAGCAGGTGGATGCGGGGGATCTGCTGCTGGTGGTCGAGTAGCGCGGCACGACGAGCGCAGCGGGCCGGCCGTTTCCCGGGCTGCGTAGACTGGAATGTCCGCGCCTGCGCGCGGGGGAGAGGACGGCGACCGTGGCAATGCGCAATGACGACCGGCGGACCGGGCCCGCGCACGTGGAACTGCCCGAGCCTGAAGCATCAGGAGGCCTCGCAGCGAATGTCCCCGAGAGCCTGACCGTCAGCATCGATCTGCCGGTGCCCGTGCGGACCCAGCCCGAGGACGAAGCACGCGTCGCTCTCGACGATGTCGCCATCACGCCGAGCTACAGCGACCAGCCCGCTTCCGCGACCCGCTCCATCGACGTCGTCATCCACACCGTGCCGCAGCCGGAGCACCTGCCAGAGGATGAGCCGGCCGTCATCCCGCCGCTGCCGGTCGATGAGCGGCAGCGCGGCGATGCGCCGAGCACGGCCGAGACCGCATCGATGCTGACCGCCGAACGGATGCTCGACCCGAAGCGCAATCGCAGAACCCCGCCAGAGGGCTTCTGGCAGAATGGCGTGTACCGCGGCACGTTCCACATGGTGAACCTCGGGGACTCCGCAAAGGTGCGCGAGCGGAAGGCTCTCGATGCGCGCATCCGCAAGCGGCTCGAGGGGCCGACGCGCTTCGTCCCCGTGCTGACCCGCAAGGGCGGCGTCGGCAAGACGACCATCACCACGCTGCTCGGGATGGCGCTGGCCGACGTCCGCGATGATCGTGTCATCGCGATCGACGCCAACCCGGACCGCGGCACCCTTGCGGAGCGCATCAACAAGCAGACCCGATCCACGGTGCGCGATCTCGTGACGCAGGCGCCGGGCATCCGCGACTTCAGCGAGCTGTCGACCCACGTCTCGCGCGACGTCACCCGCCTCGACGTGCTCGCCTCCGACACCGACCCGCTGCTCTCGGAGGCCTTCGACGAGAACGACTACAACGTGGTCGCCGATGTCGCCGCCCGCTACTACTCGCTGGTGCTCACCGATTGCGGCACCGGCATCGTGCACTCGGTGATGCGGGCGACGCTGCAGCGCGCCGACTCCGTCGTCGTGGTCTCCGGCGGCAGCGTCGACGAGGCACGGCTCGCGTCGGAGACCCTGACCTGGCTGGAGGCCAACGACTACGGCCACCTCGTGAAGAACGCGATCGTCGCCCTCAACACGGCCACCCAGGGCACCGATCTGGTGAAGCTGGACGAGATCGAGGCGCACTTCCGCTCGCGCGTGCGGGACATCGTCCGCATTCCGTACGATGCAGAACTCGCGGCGGGTTCCGTTGTGCGCTACGCGGCGCTCAGGCCGTTCACGCGCGCCTCCGCCCGGGAGCTCGCCGCCCTCGTCATGGACGGGCTGCCGGCCCGCCGCGACGCCTAGCCCCCCATGATGGACTGAGGGCGATGACGGAGCGGCAGATCCGGCTCTTCGGCGACCCGGTGCTGCGCTCGAAGGCCGACCCGATCGTGACGCCGGGCGACGCGCGCACGAAGAGCCTTGTCGAGGACTTGATGGACACGGTCACGCCGCCGGGGCGGGCCGGCGTCGCGGCACCCCAGATCGGCGTCGGGCTGCGCGCGTTCAGCTACAACGTCGACGGGCGTCTCGGCTATGTGCTCAACCCGGTGATCGAGGTGTCAGGGGAGCCCGGACTCGTCGACGAGGGCTGTCTCTCGGTGCCGGGCTTCTACTTCCCGCGGATGCGCTACCCCTTCGCCCGCGTCACCGGAGTGGATGCCGCGGGCCGCGAGGTCGTGGTCGAGGGCGACGGCCTCATGGCGCAGGCCCTGCAGCACGAGACCGACCACCTCGACGGCAAGCTCTACATCGAAGGGCTCGAGCCCGACATCAAACGAGAGGCGATGAGGGCCGTGCG
>WOYR01000167.1 GCA_011620705.1 Microbacteriaceae bacterium
TCGACGCACTGGCCTCGCGGTCGAACGGCGGCCACTCGACCTCGAACGTGCGCCGTCATGTCCCTGCATCCGACTCGGCCCCCGTCGTCATCGGCGGGTTGCTGGTCACGGACCTCGCTCGGACGGTGGTGGACGTTGCGCGGTCCCGGGGATTCACACGCGCAATCGTCGTGGGAGACGCGGCGTTGAACGATAAGACGCGCGGCCAGCTCGCGGCGCCGGCGTTCGTCGACCGCGACGCCCTGCTCGCCGAGCTGGAGCGGAGTCGCACCGAGTACGCCGCGGCACGCGCTCGCGACGTTCTCGCCTTCGTCGACGCCCGGTCCGGTTCCCCGGGAGAGAGCGTGAGCCGAGTGTCGATGTGGCGCGCAGGGGTCCAGGCGCCCGTGCTGCAGCAGTCGTTCTCGCCCTGGTTCGTCGACTTCTGGTGGCCCGACCACGGCGTCATCGGCGAATTCGACGGGGAGGCGAAGTACCTCGACAAGCGCTACCGGTGCGACCGGACGACCGCGGAGGTGGTGCTCGCCGAGAAGGCACGGGAGGACGAGTTGCGCCGCCGCTCCCGCGGGTTCGCCCGCTGGGATTGGGGCGTGGCGCGGTCCCCTGCCGCGCTCGCCGCGCGACTGGCCGGGAGCGGGCTGCCCCTTCGGTGATTTCGACGGGCCGGCGCAGTTTCGAGGGCAAGACCGACGCCATCTGCGGCAAACCGTCGAAAGTGGCGCGCGCCGAACGGCTCAGTCCTCGATGGCGAGCAACTGGTGGCCCGATGACACCGTGGAGCCGACGACCGCGTCGACCTTGGCGATCCTGCCGTCCCTGTGAGCGGTGAGGGGCTGCTCCATCTTCATGGCCTCGAGCACGATGAGGAGATCGCCTTTGACGACCTTGTCGCCCTCCGCGACTGCGAGCTTGATGACGGTGGCCTGCATCGGGGCCTTCACGGCGGTGCCGGCGGCGAAGCCGACCCCGCCGCCCGCGCGGCGTTTCGGGGCGGGGGCGTTGGAGACGCCTCCGCTGGAGGGGAGCAGCTTGTCCGGCAGCGAGACCGAGACGCGTTTGCCCTCGACCTCGACGACGACGCTGTGGCGCTTCTCGGGCTCGGACGCATCGGCGAGCATCCCGCCCCACGGTTCGAGGTCGTTGACGAACTCGGTCTCGATCCAGCGCGTCGAGACGCCGAATCGGCCGTTCACGGCGGTGAAGGCGGGATCGCGCACCACCTTGCGGTGGAACGGCAGCACCGTCGGCAGGCCGGCCACCTCGAACTCGTCGAGCGCGCGGCGGGACCGCTCGAGCGCGTCCTCGCGGCTGGAGCCGGTGACGATCAGCTTCGCGAGCAGCGAGTCGAAGGCGCCCGAGATGGTGTCGCCGGTGGTGACGCCGGAGTCCACGCGCACGCCCGGGCCTCCCGGGAAGCGGAGCACCCGCACCGGCCCCGGGGTCGGCAGGAAGTCGCGTCCGGGGTCTTCGCCGTTGATCCGGAACTCGAAGCTGTGGCCGACCGGCGGGGGATCGCCGTAGCCGAGCGTGCCGCCCTCGGCGATCCGGAACTGCTCGCGCACCAGATCGATGCCGGTGACCTCCTCGGAGACCGGATGCTCGACCTGCAGCCGCGTGTTGACCTCGAGGAAGGAGACCGTGCCGTCCTTGCCGATCAGGAACTCGCATGTGCCTGCCCCGAGGTAGCCGACCTCCTTGAGGATCGCCTTCGATGATTCGTAGAGCAGCTTGCGCTGCTTCTCGGTGAGGAACGGGGCCGGAGCCTCCTCGACCAGCTTCTGGTGGCGCCGCTGCAGCGAGCAGTCGCGAGTCGAGATCACGACGACGTGGCCCGCAGCATCCGCCAGGCACTGGGTCTCGACGTGCCGCGGCTCGTCGAGGTACTTCTCCACGAAGCATTCGCCGCGGCCGAAGGCGGCGATGGCCTCGCGGGTCGCCGACTCGAACAGCTCGGGGATCTCCTCGCGGGTGCGGGCGACCTTGAGCCCGCGCCCGCCGCCGCCGAAGGCCGCCTTGATGGCGATCGGGAGACCGACCTTGTTGGCGAACTTCAGGATCTCCCTCGCATTCTTGACCGGGTTCAGGGTGCCGGGCGCGAGCGGGGCGCCGACCTTCTGGGCTACGTGGCGCGCGCTCACCTTGTCGCCGAGGCGCTCGATCGCCTCGGGACCGGGGCCGATCCAGATCAGGCCGGCGTCGATCACCGCGCGGGCGAATGCGGCATTCTCGGAGAGGAATCCGTAGCCGGGGTGCACGGCGTCCGCGCCGGAGCGGCGGGCCACCGAGAGCAGCTTCTCGGCCACCAGGTAGGTCTCGGCGCTGGTCGTGCCCTCGAGCGCGTATGCCTCGTCGGCGAGCTTCACGTGCCGGGCGTCGCGGTCCTGATCGGCGTAGACGGCGACGGAGGCGATACCCGCGTCGCGGGCGGCGCGGATGACCCGCACCGCGATCTCCCCCCGGTTCGCGATCAGGACCTTCGTGATGCGGCGGGGCTGCGACGTGGCCATAGTTTCTCAGCCTATGGGCTGGATGCGGTGCCGCCTTTGTCGGGCATCCACAGAAGAGCGCTGGTTCAGTTGTTCCAGAGGGCAGTCCACTCGACCCCGAGCCGGCGGACGAGTTTCCGCAGCAGCGGGACGCTGAGCCCGACGACGGCATGCGGATCGCCGTCGATGCGCTCGATGAATCCCGCGCCCTTGGAGTCGATCGTGAACGCGCCGGCGACCTCGAGGGGCTCGCCGGTGGAGATGTACGCGTCGATCTCGGCATCCGTGATGTCGTCGGCGAAGTGCACGCGCGCCTGGGCCACCCCGCCGATCGCCTGCCCGATCACGCCGCCCCGGGCATCGATGAGCCAGTGCCCCGAGTACAGCAGCCCGGAGCGGCCGCGCTGGGCGTGCCAGCGCTCGCGGGCCGTCTCCGGCAGATGCGGCTTGCCGAAGACCTCCCCGTCGAGTTCGAAAGCCGAGTCGCCGCCGAGCACGAGCCCGTCGAGCGGCCAGACGGCGCCGCCGTGCTCGGGCGCCAGGTCGAAGGCGGGGTCCACGACGGCTTCCGCTTTCAGCCTGGCCAGCAGCTGCACCATCTCGCCTGCGGTCAGCGGCCCTGCCGCCGCGACGGCGCCATCCTCGTCGACCTTCGACGGGATGGTGATCGGCTCGATCCCGACCGCGCGCAGCGTGGCGAGCCGTGCCGGGGAGGTCGAGGCGAGGTAGAGGCGCACGGCGCCCCCGTCTGCAGCGGACAACGGGCCTCCTATGCTTGCGGGGTGACGGCACTGCGGAAGATGGCACTGCGGAAGATGATGCCGCGGGATGGGTGAACTGGCCGGCCGCGAGGTCGAACTCGAGGCTACCAAGATCGCGCACGGCGGGATCTCGGTGGCGCGGCTGCATGGCCGCGTGGTGTTCGTGGCCGACGCGATCCCCGGCGAGACGGTGCTCGCTCGGATCACGGATGATTCGAAGCCGGCGTTCTGGCGCGCCGAGACGGTGCGCGTGCTCGATCCGAGCCCGCACCGGCAGCCGCACATCTGGGCCGAGGCCTCCGTGGATCGCGCCCCCGGGGAGCGCGCGGGCGGCGCCGAGTTCGGCCACATCGAGCTGGCGCACCAGCGCGAGTTGAAGTCGCAGGTGCTGGCAGAGGCGCTGCGGCGCATGGCCGGCCTGGAGCG
>WOYR01000220.1 GCA_011620705.1 Microbacteriaceae bacterium
TGGTGCCGAGCAGGCTGCGCATGTCGCGGGTGCGGTACGCCTCGCGCACCTGGCCCTTGGCCTTCTGCATGTGGATGATGCTGCCGTCCGAGGTGGCGATGCCCGTCGAGTCCTGGCCGCGGTGCTGGAGGAGAGCGAGCGCGTCGTAGACCTGCTGGTTGACGGGACTCGAGGAGACGATGCCGACGATGCCGCACATGAGGCGGATGGCTCCCGATTGCTCGAAACTCGCGTACCCGGCCGGGTACGTCTCAGTCTTTCACACGGACCGTGCGCTCGCCCGGCGCCGATCATCCCCGGCGGTTCGACGGCGAAGGTACCCTGGATCCGTGACCGGCGCCCCGAACCCCGCAGCGCCGAATCCTGCAGCGCGGAATCCTGCAGCGCCGAACCCCGCTGCGAACCCTTACGCCGAGGCCGGCGTCGACACCGCGGCGGGCGATCTGGCCGTCGAGTTGATGAAGTCGGCGGTGGCCAGAACCCACGGGCCGGAGGTGCTCGGCGGGGTCGGCGGTTTCGCGGGTCTGTTCGACGTCTCGTTCCTGAAGAACTACCACCGCCCGCTGCTGGCCACGAGCACGGATGGCGTCGGCACCAAGGTGGCGATCGCCCAGGCGCTCGACAAGCACGACACCATCGGCCAGGACCTGGTCGGGATGGTCGTCGACGACATCGTGGTGGTGGGCGCGAAGCCGCTGTTCATGACCGACTACATCGCCTGCGGCCGGGTCGTGCCGGAGCGGATCGCGGACATCGTTGCCGGGATCGCGCGGGCCTGCGCCGAGACGCGCACCGCGCTGGTGGGCGGCGAGACCGCTGAGCATCCCGGGCTGCTCGGCCCGGACGACTACGACGTCGCCGGCGCGGCCGTCGGAGCCGTCGAATCGGATGCCGTGCTGGGCTCCGAGCGCGTGGCCGACGGCGACCTGGTCATCGCCCTGGGCTCGAGCGGACTTCACAGCAACGGCTACTCCTTGGTGCGCCACATCCTGTCCCGGCGCGGAATCGGCTACGCCGACCGCTCGTCCGAGTTCGGCGGCGTCGTCGGCGAGGTGCTGCTGGAGCCCACGCGCCTCTACACGGCTCCGCTCCTGCGGGTGCTTGCCGATCCGGCGACCGGGCCGGGGGTGCACGCGATCAGCCACGTCACCGGCGGCGGGATCGCCGCCAATCTGGCGCGGGTGCTGCCGCTCGGATCCTGGGCAGAGGTGGAGCGCGCCACCTGGTCGCCGCCGCCCGTGTTCCGGGTGCTGAGCGAGCTGGCCGGCTCAACCCTGGAGAGCGCGGAGGGCACCTGGAATCTGGGCATCGGGATGCTGGTGGTCGCGACGGAACGCGCGAGCGACGGGATCATCGCCAAGCTGGCGACCGACGGCATCCCGGCGTGGACCGCAGGACGGGTGACGATCGGTGCCCGCGAACTCTCCGGCTTCGAGCACGGCGCGAAAGGTGTGAACGGCGGAGCGGTGCGGCTCGTCGGGCGGTACCGCAGCTGACTAGGCGCTCTTCGACTGCTCCGCGTCGTCCTCGTCGAGTTCGTCGGCGTCGTATGCCGCGTACTCCGGCCACTTCTCGAGATCCTCTTCGAGCCGCGCCGGATTGACGTCGATCTGGCCGGGGGTGCCGTGACTGAGCTCCTGCTGCAGGGCACCGTAATTGGTGTCCGGCGAGAAGTACTTCAGGTCGCGGGCGACCTTGGTGTGCTTCGCTTTTTGACGGCCGCGCCCCATGCGTGACCCCCTCATGAATCAGGATGCGGAACAGGTGGAAGACTGCGCGGAAGTCTATCACGCAGCGCCCATCAGGCAGTCGGCCCCCACAGGGCGCCATCAGCCGCTCGGGAAGGCGCCCGCTAACGTTGTCGGGTGACCGAACGCACCACCGACACGTCCGTGGTCGTGATCGGCGCGGGACAGGCGGGGCTGTCGGTCGCGTACTACCTGCGGCGGTTGGGGCTGGATCCGGGCAACGACTTCGTGCTGCTCGATCGCGGTCCCGGCACCGGGGGCGCCTGGCAGTTCCGCTGGGAAGCGCTGCGCCTCGGATACGCGCACCGGGTCAACGACCTGCCGGGAATGGAGGAGCTCGGCGTCAGTTTCGACACCGCCGACCGCCGCGCGCCGGCCAAGAACGTGGTCTCCGACTTCTACGCCCGCTACGAGGAGCACTTCGGGTTGCAGGTGGTGCGCCCGGCGAATGTCACCCGGGTGGATGCAACGCCCGACGGCTTCCTGGTCCACTTCGAGGGCGAGTACGGGGCCCGTGAGGTGTCGTGCCTGGTGCTGGTGAACGCGACGGGGACCTGGGGCTCGCCGTTCATCCCCTGGTACCCGGGCATGAACGACTTCGCGGGCCGCCACCTGCACACCGTCGACTACGGCGACTCGGGCGATTTCGCCGGGCAGGACGTCGTGGTGGTCGGCGGTGGCACCAGCGCGATCGGATTCCTGCTCGAGCTCGAGAACGTCGCCAAGTCGCTCACCTGGGTCGCACGGCGGCCGGTCGAGTTCCTGGAGGACCAGGAGCTCAACATCGAGGCCGGCGTCAACGCGGTGGCGCTCCAGGATGCGGCGGCGCGCGAAGGCCGCGCGCTGCCGAGCATCGTCTCCACGACCGGGGTCCCGCGTTCCCGCCGGGTCCAGGCCGCCATCGACCGCGGACTGCTGGCGGCGCAGCCGATGTTCAGCTCGATCGAGCCGGATGGCGTCCGCTGGGCGGACGGCCGCTTCCAGCACGCCGACGCGATCATCTGGGCGACAGGGTTCCGCCCAGAGTTGCGGCACCTCGCGCCGCTGAAGCTGCGCGAGAAGGAAGGCGGCATCGGCGTCGGCGGCGGCGCAGCCTGGCGCAATGCGAGGGTGTTCTTCGCGGGGTACGGGCCGACCGCATCCACGATCGGGGCGAACCGGGCGGGGCGCACCATCGCGCGCCAGGTGGTCGCCACGCTCAGCTCCATCGAGCAGCAGTAGTCGCGGCATCCGGATCCTCTGCCCTGCGACGCCCCCCGTGAAAGTACGGATTTCTGCGTGCTCTCAACTCTGAGAGCACGCAGAAATCCGTACTTTCACGGGTGAGGGGAGGGTCAGCGCAGGGCGGCGAGCACGGTGACCGCGGCGGCGGCGCTCCAGGCCTGTGGACGGCAGGCCGCCGGGTAGGAGGAGGGCGCCGGGGTGTCGGCCAGCGCATCGCCGGAGTGCAGTTCCGGCATCCGGTAGTCGAAGGCGACCGCAGCGCGCAGCAGGCCCTCGGAGAGCTGCGCGGCCTCGTCGTGGAAGCCGTCGGCCGCGAGGCCGGCGATCGCGATCGCGGTGTCATGGCTCCAGACGCTGCCGCCGTGGTACGAGAGGGGCCAGTATCCTGCGGAGTCCGTCGAGAGCGTGCGCAGCCCGAACCCCGAGGCGAGCTCGGGCGACACGAGCCGGCGGGCGACGAGGGCGGCCTCATCCGGATGCAGCAGCCCGGTGCCGAGCAGATGCCCGATGTTGCTCGTCACGGTGTCGACCGGGCGTTTGTGCGCGTCGAGGGCGATCGCGGGGTACGCGCCGGACGGATCGTCGATCCAGAACCGCTCCCGGAACGCTGCCTGCAGCCGTGCGGCCCATGCACGCCATTCGGCCGGGGCCGACGGCCCGCCCGCCCCGAAGCGCTCGAGCATCGCGGCCCCGCG
>WOYR01000222.1:0-1231 GCA_011620705.1 Microbacteriaceae bacterium
CCGAGGCAGCCGCGACCCACCACCACGCCGTCGCAGCCGGTCTCATCCACCATGCGGAGGGCATCCTCGGCGCTCCAGATGTCGCCGTTGCCCAGCACCGGCACGCTCGTGATGGTGTTCTTCAGCTTCTCGATCGCCGACCAGTCGGCGGTGCCGGAGTAGAACTCCGCCGCGGTGCGCGCGTGCAGAGCGATGCTGGAGACGCCTGCGCCCTCGGCGATCCGGCCGGCCTCGAGGTAGGTGAGGTGGTCGGAATCGATGCCTTTGCGCATCTTGATCGTCAGCGGGAGCGGGCCCGCCGCATGCACGGCGTTCTCCACGATCTCGCGGAACAAGTCCAGTTTCCACGGCAGCGCCGCTCCCCCGCCCTTGCGGGTGACCTTCGGCACGGGGCATCCGAAGTTCAGATCGATGTGATCGGCACGGTCCTCGGCGACCAGCATGGTGACGGCCTCGGCGACCGTCTTCGGATCGACGCCGTAGAGCTGGATGCTGCGGATCGTCTCCGACTCGTGATGCTGGATGAGGCGCAGGCTCTCGGGCGTGCGCTCGACCAGTGCGCGACTGGTGATCATCTCGCTCACATAGAGCCCGGCTCCGTATTCGCGGCACAGCCGCCGGAATGCGGAGTTCGTGATGCCCGCCATCGGCGCCAGCACGACCGGCACGTCCAGCTCGATCGGCCCGATGCTCAGCGGCCTGGTCGGCGCGGATATCGTGGACATGCCTCGATTGTCCCAGAAAGGGGTGGCGGCATGCCGACAGGCCCCGAAAGCGGTCGGAGCCGGGTGGCCGCGGATGCCGCGGCGCGCGGCATCGCCCTCGAATTCTTCGAGCGCGCCAACGCCCGATCACTCGAGGAGGCCGCCGAGATCCTGGGGATCGCCCCGGCCGACATCGTCAAGTCGCTCGTGGTGAAACGGCACGACGGCAGCTTCCTCTTCGCGGAGATCCCCGGCGACCGGCAGATCTCGTGGCCGAAGCTGCGTGCCGTGGTCGGGGTCAACAAGCTCCGGCTGCCGGAAGCCTCTGTTGCACTGGAGGCGACAGGCTACGAGCGCGGCACGATCACCCCGCTCGGCTCGACCACGGCCTGGCCGGTGTTCTTCGACGAGCGGGTCGTCGGGCGGCGGGTGTCGATGGGCGCAGGCGAGCACGGCCTCAGCGTCTTCGCCGATGCCGAGCAGTTGATCGCGGGACTCGCAGCGACCGTCGCCGACATCAGCGAGGA
>WOYR01000222.1:1331-3667 GCA_011620705.1 Microbacteriaceae bacterium
TGCGCCGGCAGTTCGCAGAAGTCGCCGTCGCACACTGCGGCATCGGCTTCGCCGACGAGTCGGAGCTTCAGCGCGGGCGCAGCATCCGCGATCGGGGCGGAGGCTGTCATCGCGTCGCTCATGACACCGACTCCTTCTCGTCGCGAACCTGCGACAGCACGTTGGCGAAGGTCGCGGCGTCCTGAGCACCCGACACCCCGTACTTGCCGTCGATCACGAAGAACGGAACCCCCTGGATGCCGTACTCGACCGCGAGGGCCTGATCGGCCCTGACATCCTGGAGGTACTCGTTCGAACTCAGCGAACGCATGACGTCGTCACGGTCGAAGCCCAGCTCCGCCGCGAGGTCGGCGAGTTCCTCGATACGGCCCACGTGGCGCCCCTGCTCGAAGTATGCGGACAGCAGCCGCTCCTTCATCTCGAGCTGGCGGCCGCGCGCCTTGGCGTAGTGGATCAGCTGGTGCCCGAGCACGGTGTTGGTGTGCTGGAGGATGTCGTAGTCGTAGTGCAGCCCCACCGACTCGGCGATGCCGGTCACGCGCTCCAGCATCGGGCCGACCTTGTCGGCCGGGAACCCGCGCGTCGCGAGGTAGTCGTACTCGCTGCCGTCGAAATCGACGGGGGTGTCGGGCGCCAACTCGAAGGAGTGGTACTCGACTTCGACGTCGCCGCCGAACTCGGCAGCACCCGCCTCGAACTTGCGTTTGCCGATGAAGCACCAGGGGCAGGCGATGTCGCTCCAGACATCCACCTTGATGGGCGTATTCATGACGTGTACAACCACATGACGCGTCAACTATTCCCCACTGCCATTCCCCACTGCGGCAGGAGTCGCCGCCACGAGTCGGTTCCGGATGCCGCGCCGCCGGGCCGCGCGGTCGATCCAGATCGCATAGGGCACCATCGTGACGACCGACACCAGGAAGGAGAGCAGCAGCGGGACGGGGTCGCCGCCCGCGCTCGTGCTGGTCGAGGTCGTCCCGCCGAGGCTGGATGCGAGGGCCAGGAAGGCCACCGTGTTGTTGACGGCGTGCAGCGCGATGCCGGACTCGATCCCGCCCGTGCGCCAGGTGACGAAGCCGGCGACAAGGGCGAACAGGGCCACGTCGGCGGTCGCCCAGGTGAGCGACCCGCCGTCGCCGAGGTACTGGGTGTGCGCCGCCGCGAAGGGGATGGCGCTGAGCACGATCACCAGCGGAGCCGGCCGCAGCCAGGCACCGAACATCTGGGCGACCAGCCCGCGGAAGGCGAACTCCTCGGCTGCAGCCTGCAGCGGGGTCACCACCACGACGATCGCCGCGCAGATCAGGAAGGTTCCCAGCGGGATCGTCGGCGCCACGACGCTGAACCCGCCGAGGATCAGCGGAAGCACGAGGAACTGCAGCAGCGTCGCCGCGACGGTGACGGCGAACGCCGGCAGCAGGCTGAACGCCAGCCAGCGCCAGCGGATGCGGAACTGGACGGAGCGGAGCACCGAGAGGGGGCGCAGTCCGACGATGCGGTAGCCGAGCAGGGTCGCGGGCAGCAGGGTCGCCACCCCGATCAAGCCGATCGACACCGAAAGCGGATCGCCCGCATCCACCACCCCGAAGATGGCGAGCAGCTGCTTCGTCGCCCCCGGGACGGTGTCGGAGCTGATGCGGCCGGCGGCGACCGCGACCGCGGCGCCCACCAGCACGACGATCGTCGTGAAGAGGATCCAGAACACCCCGGTGATCAGCAGAGCCACCAGCGGCTTCCACCAGCGGTAGCCAGGCAGGGCGCGCAGCAGTCGGTGGTAGGGCAGCGGAGGAGGCGGAACCGCCTCGGTTCCGGTGACCGTCGCCCCCGCGTCCGCCGCCGGCCCGCTCACGACCCGAGCAGCCGCTCGGCCAGGTAGCCGGCCAGCCGGTCGAGCGAGACGCGCTCCTGGCCCATGGTGTCGCGCTCCCGCACCGTGACGGCCCTGTCGTCGAGGGTGTCGAAGTCGACCGTGACGGCGAAGGGGGTGCCGATCTCGTCCTGACGGCGGTAGCGGCGCCCGATCGCGCCGGCGTCGTCGAACTCGATCATCCAGTACTGGCGCAGATCGGCGGCCAGCTCCTTGGCAACCGGTGAGAGCTGCTCGTTGCGAGACAGCGGCAGAACCGCGACCTTGATGGGGGCGAGCCTGCGGTCCAGCCGCAGCACGATGCGCTTGTCGACGCCGCCCTTGGTGTTGGGCGCCTCGTCCTCGGCGTATGCATCCACGAGGAACGCCATCAGCGCGCGGGTCAGGCCGAACGCCGGCTCGATCACGTACGGGATCCAGCGCTCGTTCTTGGTCTGGTCGAAGTACGACAGATCGACCCCGGACT
>WOYR01000266.1 GCA_011620705.1 Microbacteriaceae bacterium
CGACCGCGGGCTCCTCGGCGGCACCGTCGGCTTCCTCCTCGTCCTCGATCGCCGCTTCGGCTGCGTCGAGTCCGGCAGGCTCGTCGGTGCCGGAGTCCTGCCCGAGGTCGAGAGCCGAGTCGGTGATCGCGTCGGCCTCGGGGTCGGTTGCGGCATCGAGGGCGTCGAGGATGCTGTCGAGGTTGGCCTCGACGTCGTCCTCGTCACCGACCACGTGGACGGCGCGGTTCTCGGCGTTCTCGTCGGAGGACTCGTCGACCTCGAGCACATCGTCTTGCAGCAGATCGTCGGTCTCGGACGACTGCTCGGCGGCCGATGCCAGATCGACGTCGCGGCGCTCGTCTTCAGTCACAGTGATTTCTTCCATTCAGGGATGTCTATTGGGCGGGGGTGCCGTTGCCGAAGACCCACGCCACGAGCCAGCCGAAGCCGAAGTCGAGTCCGTAGACCAGCGCCATCATGACGATGACGAAGGCGAGCACGACGCCCGTGTAGCTGAACAGCTCACGCCGGGTCGGCGTGACGACCTTCTTCAGCTCGTTGATGACCTGCCGGATGAAGAGGGCGACGCGCGCGAAGGGTCCGCGCCGTTCGGCGCGCTCCCGCTTGGCGCTCGCGACGAGATCCTCACTCGGCTCGTCGACCACCTTGCGTGCCACTCTCAACACCTTTCAACAGGGAACACCGCAATGACCTGCGGGTGTCGCAGGGCGGACAGGACTTGAACCTGCAACCTGCGGTTTTGGAGACCGCTGCTCTACCAATTGAGCCACCGCCCTACAGGGCTCGTCCCGCTTCCATGCGCGCGCACCCGAAAGCGGGCACGACAAAGCTTGGCAGACTTCACCACTGCTCCCAGTGTAGGGCATCGTCGGGCGACGCCCCGAAATGGCTGACAGCGACGGGACCTCGATGCTGGATCAGGCGAGCGCGATCCGCGCCTCGGCGATCACTGCCGCCGCCGCGGTGTCGAGAGCCGGCGAGCGCAGTCTCCACTGCTGCCAGTAGAGCGGCACTGCCAGGGATCGACGCTGGTCGAGCACCATGAGGGCTCCCGATCGCCGCAGCGGATCGGACTGCACCTCTGGCAGCATCCCCCAGCCCATCCCGAGGCCGATCGCCGCAGCGAAGGCGGCCGAGGCGGGCACATAGTGCCGCGGCGGCGCGAGCTCCCGGCGGCTGACCGAGCGGAGGAACCGCGACTGCAGCTCGTCCTTGCGGTCGAAGTCCACAACAGGGGCCACCGCGAGAGCCGCCGCCGTCAGACCGTCGGGGAACCAGCGTGCGATGAACTCGGGCGTCGCGACCGGGCGGTAGGTCATCCTTCCGAGCGGGGTCACCGTGCAGCCGGAGACCGGCCGCGAGTCGTCCGTGACCGCGGCCATCACGGTGCCGCCTGCCAGGAGCTCGGCGGTGTGCCCCTCGTCGTCGCGATGCAGTTCGAAGACGACGGGATGCTGCTGCGCCACCCCCGCCAGCGCCGGGAGCAGCCAGGTCGCCAGCGAGTCCGCGTTGACCGCGAGCGGAAGCGAGACGCTCGCGCCGGACTCCGCGAGGCCGAGCTGCCCCACCGCATCCTGCTCGAGCACCGCCACCTGCTGGGCGAGCCGCAGCAGCGCGACCCCGGACTCCGTCACCCCGATCGGCTTCGACCGGACCACCAGGACTCGGCCGAGCTGCCGCTCGAGCGCCTTGATCCGCTGACTCACCGCGGAGGGCGTGACCGCGAGTCGCGCTGCCGCCGCGTCGAAGGTGCCCGCAGCGACCACCGTGGCAAGGGTCTCGAGCTGCTCCCGATCGAATCGCACCATCCGCGAAGCCTACCAACAGCGCTGCTTACGGATCATCAGAATCAATAGCTGGACTGTCATGTGCCGGGGAATCTAGCCTGAGCCGGTGCCCACCACCTGGATTCCCGCGGGGCTCGCAGGCCTCGGCCTCGGCCTCTCGCTGATCGTCGCGATCGGCGCGCAGAACGCCTTCGTGCTGCGCCAGGGGATCCGCCGAGAGCACGTCCTCCTGGTCGTCGCGATCTGCGCGCTCTCCGACCTCGTGCTGATCGGCATCGGCATCGGCGGAGGCGGGCTGCTGTTCAGGGCGGTGCCGTGGCTGATCGAGGCGATCCGCTGGGTCGGCGCCGCCTTCCTGCTGCTGTACGGGATCCTCGCCGCCCGACGAGCCGTTCGGCCCGCCCGGCTCACCGCCTCGGATGCCGAAGGCGCCGACGAGAGCGGCGCGATCCTGCGGCCGGGTGCGATGACGGCGGCGGCCACCTGCCTGGCGCTCACCTGGCTCAACCCGCACGTCTACCTCGACACGGTGCTGCTGCTCGGCTCCGTCGCGAACACCCACGAGCAGGCGCGCTGGGCGTTCGGTGCGGGAGCGGGGCTCGGCAGCATCCTGTGGTTCTCGGCGCTCGGTTTCGGGGCCAGGCTGCTGGCGCCGCTCTTCGCCCGGCCGATCGCCTGGCGCGTGCTGGACGCCATCATCGCAGCGGTCATGGTCGCGCTCGCGCTCGGCCTCGCCCTCGGTGCACTCGGCACCACGACCGAGACCCTCGAGGTCGATCCGAACGGCTACAGCTCCATGCCCACCAGCACCGGCTCGGGCTGCAGCACGACGCCGAACTCCGACATCACCCGGGTCTGCACGAAGCGCGCCAGCTCTGCGACCTCCGAGGCGGTGGCGTGACCGCGATTGACGATCGACAGGCTGTGCTTGCTCGAGATCGCGGCGCCGGAGCCCGGGAGGGCGAAGCCCCGCGAGATGCCGGCCCGCTCGATCAGCCAGGCGGCGCTGAGCTTCACGGAATACCCGGCCGACGCCGGCGGAGGCGGGATCGGGGCGCCCAGCGGCAGCACCAGCGGCGCCGGCTCCGGCTCGGTCGGCCAGCGCGGGGCGTCCGAGGGGAGGCCGCGGGCGAAGTTCTCGCTCACGATCGGGTTGGTGAAGAAGGAGCCGGCGCTGACCGAGTCGGGGTCCGCGGCATCCAGGATCATCCCCTTCGACGCGCGCAGGGCGATCACGGCAGCGCGCACATCCGTCAGCGGCGCGCGAGCGCCCACCGCGACATCCAACTCCTGTGCGAGCTGCTCGTAGGCGATGGGCCGGGAGAGGCCGTCGACATCGGCCGTCAGCCCGAGTTCGATGCCGAGCACGATTCCCAGCCTGCCGCCCTTGAGCGCACTGGATCGATACCCGAGACGTAACGCGGACGCAGGCAGCCGCGTCACTGCGCCCGTCGCGAAGTCGAGGAACTCGACGGCGACCAGGCTGTCGCTCAACTCCTGCCCGTAAGCGCCGATGTTCTGGATCGGTGCGGCGCCCGCAGAGCCGGGGATGCCGCTCAGCGCCTCGACGCCGGCCAGGCCGTCCGCGATGGCGAACTGGACGACCGCGTCCCACGGCTCACCCGCCGCCACCACGAGACCGGGCCCGTCCACCGAACCGGGTGTTCGTTCGATCCCGCGCGTCGCCACCCGGAGCACGTCCCCGTCGATCCCGTCCTCGGAGACGACGACGTTCGATCCGCCGCCCAGTACGAGCCACTCGTCGCCACCCGACCAGATGTCGAGTGCGGCCGAGATCAGTTCATCGCGCGTGGTCGGAGCGGACATCCGCAGGGCCGGCCCGCCGACCCGCAGGGTCGTGAGCTCCGAG
>WOYR01000217.1 GCA_011620705.1 Microbacteriaceae bacterium
GTACTTCGCCAACATCCAAGCGCCGGGGACGATCCTGAACGGCTCCGCCGTCGGCTACTCGGTGAGCGCCCGCAACAGCGCCCCGAACTCGCTGGCGAGCTGGAACGAGGCGGATGGCGCAGACACGCCGGCCGGCGCCCCGCTGGTGACCGGCACGCCGTCGGCGTCCGGATCGATCACGGACGGCACGACGGCCAGCGTCGCATGGGGTGGCGCATTCGCCGGCAACGGGCGGGCGATCACCGACTTCTACGTGGCGATCTACACGGGCTCAGCTCCGGATTGCTCGGTCAGCGGCGTCGAGCTCGGCGACCCGCAGATCTCGCCCCCGCCAGGAGCGCGCCACCTCGCCGGCGACGCGACGAGCACGAGCTTCGGCGGCCTCTCGGCCAACCAGAGCTATGCCATCACGGTATACGCGTCCAACGGCCAGGGCTGCACGGCCTCGCCGGAGGTCCATGTGACACCGCGCGCGATGCCGGGGACCGTCACGTCGATCACCTCATCTGGCCCGGTGCTCAGCGGCGACGGCACATGGGACTACCGGATCGACGGCTTCTCGATCGCGTCCGGCTCGACCGACGCCGACACCGTCGAGTACCACTACTCCTCGGGCGCCGAGGGCTCGGTGCACGGACCGGAGCGCACGCCCGCGATCCTGACCACGAACGACGGCTCGCAGTACGGCCATGCCGTCGGCGTCAGCGTGAGAGCCTGCAAGAGCTATGCGGAGGGCGTGCTCTGCAGCGCCGACTGGTCGCAGGAGTTCGCGCTCGGCGTGCCGGTGAACAACTCGGTACCGGGCGCGCTCACCGCGACCCTCACCGGCTCGCACCAGGGCGATTGGACATGGGGATCGTCCCCGTCCGGCGACTACAGCTCGCTGCAGTACTCCTGCGACAACGGCGCCACCTGGACCGGCATCGAACTCGGCGCCGGCGGGGCCTGCCATGCGATCGGGCTGCCGGACCCCGCGGATCTGATGTTCCGCATCCAGGCTGACGGGGTTTCCGGCGGCTTCGTGCGAAGTTACTCATGGAGCGACTACCGATGACACCCGAGAGGACCGTCCGCTGATGACCATGACCCCGGAGCAGGCATCCGCCTTCCAGGAGACCTTCGGCCGTCTCGTGGCCAACGTCGAGCAGGTGCTGCTCGGGAAGACCTTCGTCGTGCGGCTCGGTTTCGTCGCGCTGTTCAGCGAGGGCCACCTCCTGCTCGAGGACTTCCCCGGCACCGGCAAGACCTCGCTCGCCCGCGCGATCGCCCAGAGCGTCTCGGGGACGAGCAACCGCATCCAGTTCACCCCGGACCTGCTGCCCGGCGACATCACCGGCGTGAGCGTCTACGACCAGCGCAGCGGCGAGTTCGACTTCCACAGCGGTCCGGTGTTCGCCAACATCGTGCTGGCGGACGAGATCAACCGCGCCAGCCCGAAGACGCAGGCCGCCCTGCTCGAGGTGATGGAGGAGGGGCAGGTCACCGTCGATGGGGAGACCCACCCCGTCGAGGCGCCGTTCATGGTGATCGCCACCCAGAACCCGATCGAGCAGGCCGGCACCTACCGCCTGCCAGAGGCGCAACTCGACCGCTTCCTGCTCAAGGCCTCGATCGGCTATCCGGATCACGCCTCCACCCTGCGGATCCTCGAGGGCGCGGGGGTGAAGGCGCACGAGACCGCGGTGCCGCCGATCGTGACCGCGGACGCCGTGCTCGAGATGGCGCAGCTCGCCAGGACGGTGCACGTGGATCCGAGCATCAACGACTACGTGTCGCGGCTGGTGGAGTCCACCCGCAGCGCGACCGAGGTGCGGCTCGGGGTGAGCGTTCGCGGCGCGCTGGCGCTCGTGCGCGCGTCCAAGACCCTGGCCGCGGCATCCGGACGCCACTACGTCGTGCCCGACGATGTGAAGTCGCTCGCCGACTCCGTGCTGTCGCACCGGCTGGTGCTCGACCCCGAGGCGGAGTTCGACGGAGTGACCCCCTCGAGCGTGATCGGGCAGCTGCTGCTCGAGACCGCGCCGCCGAGCGATCGGCAAGCCGTGTGAGCACGCCCCGAGCGGGGCGGCGCGGGGCGCCGCCCAGAGGGGCGGCGCCCGTGCACCCCGACGCATCCGCGGCCACCGGGATCGCCGGCCTCAGCAACACGCGCACCCGGATCGTCGGTGCCCGCGAGGGCCTTCTGGCGGATGCCGTCATCAACGTGGTCAGGGCGGCGACCCTGCTCGGCCAGGCCGCGGCGCGCCTCGGCGGCCGGGTCGCCGCGGTGGTCACGCCTCTCGGCTGGGTCATGCTCGGGGTCATCCCGCTGTCGTTCATGGCGGGCTATCTGCTCGGCTGGGTGGAACTCGTGCTCGTCGCGTGGGCGGGTCTGATCCTGGCCATGATCGCCGTGCTCTACCTGGTCGGCCGCTCGCCCTTCCACGTGACGCTCGGCCTCGCCCACCCTCGGGTCGTGGTGGGGGAGGCGGCGCGCGGCGTCGTCACCGTCGACAACCCCACCTCGCGCCGGATCCTGGGGGTGAAGGTCGAGATCCCGGTCGGGGCCGGTCTGGCCGAATTGGCGATGCCGAGCCTGCGCAAAGGCGCAGAGCACAGCCAGGAGTTCGCGATCCCCACCCTTCGCCGCGGGGTGATCGCGGTGGGCCCGGTGCGGACGGTCCGCGCCGATCCGATCGGGCTGGTGCGCCGCGAGCTGCTGTGGACCGGCGCGCTCGAACTGGTCGTGCATCCGCAGACCATCCCGGTGCCCTCGACGAGCACCGGCCTGATCCGAGATCTGGAGGGCGCGCCCACCCGCGATCTCACCTCGAGCGATGTGGCCTTTCACGCGCTGCGCGAATACCAGACCGGCGACGAGCGCCGCTACATCCATTGGAAATCGACCGCCAAGACCGGCACGTACATGGTCCGCCAGTTCGAGGAGACCCGGCGCAGCCACCTCGTGGTGGCGCTCAGCCTCGCCGCATCGGACTACGCCGACGAGGAGCAGTTCGAACTGGCGGTGAGCGCGGCGGGCAGCCTCGGGGTGCGCGCCATCCGCGACGGGCGCACCGTCTCGGTCGTGGTCAGTTCGATCACCCCGGAGTTCGCGAAGCGGAAGAACTATGCGGTCCGTTCCTTGGCGACGCACCTGCCTGCTCGGCTGCTGGACGATCTGGCCGTCGTCGAGCCGGATGCGTCAGCCCTCGGGATCCGCGACGTGGCGCGCGTCGCCGCCGACGAGGTGGTCGGCATCTCGGTGGTCTTCCTGATCTGCGGCTCGACGCCCACCCCTGCCGAGCTGCGCGCCGCCTCCCGCAGCTTCCCGCTCGACGTCGCGGTGGTCGCGATCGTCTGCGACCCGGATGCCGTCCCGGGCTTCCGGCGCGTCGCAGGCCTCAGCGTGCTGACCATCGGCTACTTGGAGGACCTGCGCGTCGCGCTGGCCAGAACGGCCGCCGCCGCATGAGCGATTTCGACGACACGCGCAATGCCGCGCCCTGGCCCGGCAGGAAGACCACGGCGGGGGAGCGTCGGAGCACCGCACTGCATGCGGCCGCGCCGCGACCGCGCTGGTCGGACGGATCCCTGATCCTCGCGGTGGCTCTGGGCTGGCTCGCCATCGGGATCGCGGCAGCATCGCTCTGGCCGGTGTACCAGACGGGGCGCTATGTCGTGCTGGTCGCGGTGGCGGTGCTGCTCGGCACGGTGATCGCAGGGCTGGGCGCCCGGTTCCGCTGGCCGTCCTGGGCGCTGGCCGTGGCGGGATTCCTCGCCTTCCTGGTGACCGGCGTGCCGCTCGCGGTGCCCGGCAAAGCCGTCTCGGGCGTGCTGCCCAGCGTGAGCGGACTGGCCGATCTGCTCTCCGGCGTCGCACTCGGCTGGAAGCAGCTGCTCACGATCGCGCTGCCGGTCGGCGACTATCAGGCGCTGCTGGTCCCGGCACTGCTGCTCGTGCTCGCGGTGACGATCGTCTCGATCAGCGTCGCCTTGCGCGCCAGATGGGGGGAGCTCAGTGTCATCCCGCCGGTGGTGCTCTTCGTCGTCGGCATCGTGTTCGGACCGGAGCGGATCGGCACGCCGCAGTGGCTCGCCCTCGCCATGCTCGGCGCCGTGCTCCTCACCCTGGTCTGGCGGCGCTGGCGCCGGCGCCGGGATGCGATCCGCCGGCTCGCGCGCTCCACGCCGGATGCCGACCCGGGCCCCCTCGCGGCGGCCGGCGACAGCGGGCTGGGCCGGCGCGGCGTGCTCGCGGGGGCGCTCATCATGCTGGTGGCCGGCACCGCCTCGATCGCGGCGGGGATCGCCCTGCCGCCCACCCAGGATCGCAGCGTGCTGCGCGCCGCCGTCGCGCAGCCCTTCGATCCGCGCGACTACCCGAGCCCGCTCTCCGGATTCCGGCGCTACCTGCGCGACGACCAGAGCAGCCGGCCGCAGTTCCGGGTGAGCGGGCTGCCGGAGGGGGCGCGCATCCGCATCGCCACCCTGGACAGCTACGACGGCGTCGTCTACGCGGTGGGCAGTGCGACGGTCGACAGCGCGTCCGGCACCTTCGTGCGCATCCCCTCCTCCGTCGATCAGAGCTCCACCTCTGGCAGACAACTCGATCTGACCGTGACGATCGAGGGCTACACCGGGGTGTGGCTGCCCACCGTCGGACGTTTCGAGTCCGTGCAGTTCACGGGCGGCGATGCCGCGCAACTGAGCAACGACTTCTACTACAACAGCACAAGCGGCACAGCGGCGGTGCTCGGCGGCGTCGCCTCGGGCGACCGTTACACCCTCAGGTCCGTGCTGCCGGCAGAGCCAAGCCAGGCCCAGCTCGCGTCAGCCACTCCCGGTTCGGCGAACCTTCCGGCTGTCGGGGTCGTTCCGGACGGCATCGCCCAGCAGCTCGACGGCTATGTCACCGGCGCGACCTCGCCGGGGGCGCGGCTGGAGGCTGTGCTCGCAGGGCTCAAGAGGGACGGCTACATCAGTCACGGTCTCGACCCCAAGCAGCCGGCGAGCCGTTCGGGCCACGCCGCCGACCGGATCACCCAGCTGTTCACCGACCCTCGGATGATCGGCGACGCGGAGCAGTATGCGGTCGCCGCGGCGCTGATGGCGCGCCAGCTCGGATTCCCGGCCCGCGTCGTCTTCGGGTTCGCGCCGCAGGGTCCAGCCGGCACGATCGAGGTCACCGGCTCCGACGTCTCGGCATGGATCGAGGTGGACACCGCCCAGTACGGCTGGGTCACGATCGATCCGAACCCCCCTGCTCGCCCGATCCCGGCGGAGGAGCCGCAGGATCCGACCAAGATCGCCCGCCCGCAGTCGGTCGTCCCGCCGCCGGCCGACAAGTCGGACCCGAACCAGAACCAGACGACGCCGGATACCAGTCAGACCGTGCCCGACGGGCTCGATCCGGTGCTCGTCGTCCTGCTGCAGGTGCTGCGGGTCGCGGGAACCGTCGTGCTGATCGCCGTGATCCTGGCGGCGCCGTTCCTGCTCGTGATCGCGGCGAAACTGCGGCGGCGGCGCATCCGGCGCCGTGCCGATTCGGCACTGCAGCGCATTCGCGGCGGTTGGGACGAGTTCGAGGACGCCGTCATCGACCACGGACTCCGCCCGCCGCCCGCAGCCACGCGATCCGAAGTGGCCGGTGTGGTGGGCACATTGCCCTCCCGCCTGCTGGCCGCCGTCGCGGACCGTGCGGTGTTCGCTCCCGACGACGCCGATCCGGTCGACGCCGACCGCGTCTGGGACGCGGTGGGGGAGCTGCGCGCCTCCCTGGATCTCGGCCTCAACCGCCGCCGGCGCCTGCTGGCCCTCATCTCCCTGCGCTCCCTCGGTGGCTATAGTGTTCGGGGTCTGCTCCGGGCCTCGGCTCGCAAGGGAGGTGGCGCATGAATTGCCGGTACTGCGGCACCGCGCTGCCCGAGGGGGCGATGTTCTGCGGCGAATGCGGCCAACCCGTCTCCGCCGCTGCAGTGACCGCGTCGGCGACGACGAGCATGTCGTCCGCGCGCTCGATGCGCGCAGTTCCCGTGCCGCCCGCTGCTGCCGGCGCCTCGATCGCCGAGCTGGCCTTCAGCTCGCCCGGCGTGCCATCGGAGCGCGACCACGATGCGCTCGAGCTTCCGGATGGTGCTCGGATCGACCCCGAGCCGATCGACGGCGCGGAGTCGCTCGCGCGCTGCCCGCAGTGCGGGGAGCCGATGGCGGCGGGAGACGTGTTCTGCGGCGAGTGCGGATTCGTGGTGCGCACCGTCGCGCCGCCCGCCGGCCCAGCCGATGACGACCAGACCGATGACGACCAGACCGATGACGACGAGACCGACGAGACCACCGAGGTCGAGCCGCTGCCGACCGCGGATGCCGGCCCCGCGCCCGATGGGCGCAGCGCATCCGAGTCCGAGCCGGAGGACCAACCCACCCTCGAGCCGTCGATCGACGAGCTGGTCATCGAGGCAGGCCCGGCCGCCGCGGCGGAGCCGGTCGGCGCCGAGCTCGACCTCGACGAGCCGCTGCCCTTCGCGGTCCCTGCAGCGGAGCCCGCGGCCTCGCCCCGCTCCCGCCCGATCCACGACCCGTTCCCGTGGGGCGCCGATCGCCCGCTGCGCGAGGATATCGAGGCCACCCGCCTCGTGGCGGACCCGGCATCCGGCACCCGCTACGTGCTGCAGTTCAGCACGGGCGAGAGCGTCACGGTCGCGGGATCCGGGCTCGTGGGCCGCAACCCCACGACGCAGCCAGGCGAGTACGTCGACCAGCTCGTGCCGATCTTCGACGCCGGCAAGTCGGTCTCCAAGACGCACCTCCAGTTCGGCCAGGAGGCCGGCCGGTTCTGGGTCAGCGATCGCTACTCGACGAACGGCTCGGTCATCCGCCAGCCAGAAGCGGAGCCGCGGCGCTGCGATCCGGGTCGGCGCTACTTCATCGCGCGCGGCTCGCGCGTCGACCTGGGCGAGCAGTTCTTCGTCGTGAGCTGACCGGCTCCTCCCCGCTCCTGCGCGCCCGGACTCATCCACCTCAGATCGGGGCGGCGCCACCGGGGCTGCGCGCATGCGCTGAGGTGATCGGGTGATCCCGGATGCCGCACCGCACCAGTTGACGCTGCCCGCCTTCGCGCCGCCGCCGTCCCGCACCGGCTTCCCGCTCGTGGCGACCGCCGCTCCCGTCGTTGTCTCGCTCGGGATCTGGGCGGTCACCGGCTCGCCGTACGCCTTGCTCTTCGCGGCGCTCGGGCCGGTGGTCGCGCTGGGCGGCCTGCTCGACGGGCGGCGCCAGCGGCGGCGGACCGTTCGGCGGCAGACCGAGCGCATGATCGCCGCGCTTCAGGGAAGTCACGACCGGGTGATCGAGATGCAGGAGCGGGAGCGCACCCGGCTGCGGCGGCTGGCTCCGCCGATCGATGAGGCTGTCGAGAAGAGCCGGGTCGCGAGCAACTGGTCGCGCTCGCTCGGACTCTCCGGCCCGGATGCCGCGCCGCTCCCGGTGCGCCTCGGCCGCGCCGATCGCCCTCCCGTCGTGACCCTCGACGGCGGCACCGGCGGGCTCGAGCCGGACGGCGAGCTCCCGCCGACCGTGCGCGCCGCCCTGGCCGAGATCCGATCGACGGCGGGGACCCTCTCCGACGCGCCCTGGATCGACGACGCCCGCGACGGCATCGGGATCGTCGCGCCGCCGGTGCTGGCCCGCGCCATCGCCCGATCCGTGGCGCTGCAGCTCGCGGCGAGCCGCTCGCCAGCGACGACGCGCATCACGGCGCCGCGGGATGAGCACTGGGCGCTGGCGCTTCCGCATGCGGTCGGGATCGGGGCCGACGCCGAATACCTCCTCGTCGACGGAAGCGCCGAGCTGCGGGTCGCCTGGGCCGCTCACGCGGCTGCGCTTCCCCCCGGCGTGCCGGTCGCCGTCATGCCGCCGGCCGCGCGGCCCGAGCCGCTGGGCGCCTCCCGAGCCGCGGACGCCGCACGCCGGATCGCCGAGCTGGCGCAGGAGCGCGGGCTCGGCGGCGCGGCTCGCCGGCTCCCCGGCACGGTGCGACTGGCCGAGGTGCTGGCAGCCGGGCGCTCGGGGCCGCCCGGCGATGGCTCGGCCGCCGGGCTGCTGGCGCCGATCGGCCGTGACGCGGACGGGATCGTCGAACTCGATCTGGTCCGCGACGGCCCGCACGCGGTCGTCGCTGGCACGACGGGGGCGGGCAAGAGCGAGCTGCTGGTGAGCTGGGTGCTGGCGATGGCCTCGCGGCATCCGCCGAGCGCTGTCACCTTCCTGCTCGTCGACTTCAAGGGCGGTGCAGCCTTCGCCCCACTGGCAGGGCTCCCGCATGTGCTGGGCACGGTGAGCGATCTGGATGCACGGCGCAGCGCCCGCGCGATCGAGAGCCTGCGCGCCGAGCTGCTGCGTCGCGAGCGGGTGCTCGCCGAGCGCGGAGTCCGCTCGATCGACGAGCTCGAGGCCGCAGCGGCCGTCCCGCAGCGATCGCAGCCGCCGGCCGGGTCGCCTGCCGCATCTCCGCTCGCCCGACTGGTGATCGTCGTCGACGAGTTCGCGGCGGTGGTATCGGGGCAGCCGGAGCTGCACGAGCTGTTCGCCGACCTCGCCGCGCGCGGCCGTTCGCTCGGTCTGCACCTGGTCCTCTGCACCCAGCGTCCATCGGGGGTCGTGCGGGATGCCGTGCTGGCCAACATCGCACTGCGGATCTCGCTGCGGGTCACAGACCGTGGCGACAGCATGGCGATGCTCGGCAGCGACGCCGCCGCGCGGCTGGCGCCCCAACCGCGGGGACGGGCGCTCGTCGCGGACGGGACAGGGGGCATCCGCGAACTGCAGCTGGCGCTGGCGGAGCGCGCCGACGCGGAGCGCCTCTCGGCGTCCGGCACCCCGCCATCGGGCGCCGTGTGGTGCGAACCGCTGCCGGAGCTGCTGCCGCTTGAGTCCCTCATGGGCGGGGCGGCGGCTCGCGGTGCGGGGAACGACCAGGCGGACGGCTCGGACCGTGCAGGCGGCATCGCCTTCGGACGCCTCGATCTGCCCGCCGAGCAGCGCCAGCCGATCGCGCGCTACAAGCCGCGCCGTGACGGGCACCTGCTGGTGCTCGGAGCCGCCAGGTCCGGGCGCACCACCGCGCTCGCGACGCTGGCGGCGTCGGCTCTGCGGTCGGGGCTGCGGGTCGCCGTGGTGCCGGATGATCCCGCGGAGGCCTGGTCGGTTCTCCTCGAACGCCTTCAGCAGCCATCGGACCCGGCGCCCGACGGGCTGCTGCTCCTGGACGATCTCGACCTGCTGCTGGAGCGGGTCGGTCCCGACTCCCGCCACGAGCTGCTCGAACTCCTGACCCGGTTCGCGCGGAGCAGCCGCGGCGTCGGCCTCGTCGTCAGCGCGCAGCGGCTCAGCGGCGGCCTGTCCTCCTTCGCCGCGTTGTTCGACTCCCGGGTGCTGCTGCGCCAGCCGAGCCGCGAGGAGCACGTGCTCGCGGGTGGCGAGGGCGCCGCCTTCGATTCCCGCCTGCCGCCGGGTTCCGGCCGCTGGATGGGAGGCATGGGAGGCGGGGCCGTCATCCAGATCGCGCTGGCCCTGGAGCCGCTCCCGGCGCCCGAACTCGTCGAGCTGCCGGTGCTGGCGCCGCAGCCGGGCGGGGTGCTGGCGGTCGTCGCGCCGCATCCGCGCGAACTGGCGAGGAGGTGGGCCGCCGCGGGCATCAAGGCGGTGCTCCTGGGCGAGCAGCAGGCGCCAGACGAGGAGGAGCTCCGCGTCTGGCGGGGGGACGCGTCGATCGTGCTGTTCGGGGATCCGGATGCCTGGCAGGCCGAGTGGGCGCTGCTCAGCCTGGTGCGCCGCGAGCTGCCGCTGGCCGCTGTCGGCTGCACGGAGTCCGAGCTCCGCGCGCTGACCAGGGTTCGTGAAGCAGCTGCGCCGCTCGGAGATCGGCCGGGGGAGTGCTGGTGGGTGGAGGCGGGCCAGGTGCGACGCGCGGTGCTCGAGCCGCCCGACTAGGCGAGGGCCGCCGCGACCGTCCCGGCCTCGAGCCCCTGGGCCGCAGCGACGGCCGCGTTCACGACCGAGCCGGCGTGAACGTTGAGTCCCAGGGCGAGCGCCGGGTCGGCGCGAAGCGCATCCGCCCAGCCGCGGTCGGCGATCGAGCGCACATAGGGCAGGGTCGCATTGGTGAGCGCGTAGGTGGAGGTGCGGGCGACCGCGCCGGGCATGTTGGCCACGCAGTAGAACAGCGAGCGGTGCACCGTGTAGGTCGGATCCGCGTGGGTGGTCGGGTGGCTGTCCTCGAAGCAGCCGCCCTGGTCGATCGCGATGTCCACGAGCACGCTGCCCGGCTTCATCCGCGCCACCAGGGCGTTCGTCACGAGCTTGGGGGCCTTCGCGCCTGGCACCAGCACCGAGCCGATGACGAGATCGGCATCCAGCACGGCTTTCTCGATCTCGTAGCTGTTCGACGCGATCGTCTGGATGCGGCCGGCGTAGTCGGCGTCCAGTTCGCGCAGCCGCTGGATATTGGTGTCGAGCACGGTCACCCGCGCGCCCAGTCCCACGCTCACGCTGATCGCGTTGCTGCCCGCGACCCCGCCGCCGAGCACGACGACGTGCGCAGGATGCGTCCCGGGCACCCCCGGCACGAGCAGCCCGGGCCCGCCGTTCGGGCGCAGCATGGCGTTGGCCCCGACGATGGGCGCCAAGCGTCCGGCGACCTCGCTCATCGGGGCCAGCAGCGGGAGCGCCCGCGACGGCAGTTGCACCGTCTCGTAGGCGATCGCGGTGATCCCGCTCGACACCAGCTGCGCCGTCAGTCCCGCCTCGGCTGCCAGGTGCAGGTAGGTGAAGAGCACCAGGTCGTCCCGGAAATGGCGGTACTCGCTCTCGATCGGCTCCTTCACCTTCAGGAGCAGCTCTGCGCCATCCCAGACCTCATCGGCGGTGCTCGCGATCGTGGCGCCTGCGGCGCGGTAGTCGTCGTCGGTGATCGAGGACCCGAGACCCGCTCCCGCCTGCACAGTCACCGCGTGTCCGCGCGAGGACAGCTCGTGCACCCCCGCCGGCGTGATCGCGACGCGGAATTCGTTGTTCTTGATCTCGCTGGGGACGCCGACCTTCATGCCGCCAGCGTAGCCGGGCGTTCCGGCCCGTCACCAAGGATTCCGCAGCGATATCCGGTGTTTTCATGCTGATTTCGTGAAATGTATGTTTCAGAATGGGCCTTTTCCCCGCTTTGACGTTCCGCCGAGTCCCGCTCTATGCCAGGATCGACGCACGGCGGCGACGCCGGAAGCGAATTGCCTGTGAAGGAGTCCCCCGAATGGTCCGGTCCCTGCCCGAAGATCCGCTGATCCGCTCACTCGTGATCAACGCCCGTCGCGCCCAGCTCACCCGGCGCGGGGCGCTCGCCGGGGGAGTGGCAGGCGCTGCCGCGCTCGCGCTCGCCGCCTGCACGCCCACATCCGGATCCGCCAAGCCGACGGCCGCCGCCGATGTCTCCAGCACCGACAAGTCGATGATCTGGGCGAACTGGCCCGCCTACATGGACACCGACGACGCGACGGGCGCTCATCCGACCCTCGACGCCTTCACCAAGAAGACCGGGATCAAAGTCGACTACCGCGAGGACGTCGACGACAACAACTCGTACTACGCGAAGGTCAAGGACCAGCTCGCGCTCGGCAAGGACATCGGCGCCGACACCGTGTGCCTGACCGACTGGATGGTGAGCCGCTGGATCCGCTTCGGCTACACCCAGAAGCTCGACCACGCCAAGATCCCCAACATCAAGAACCTCAACCCCGAGCTGCTGAACATCGACTACGACAAGGGCCGCAATTTCTCGCTGCCGTGGCAGGGCGGATTCGCCGGGATCTGCTGGAACAAGGAGGAGTTCCCGAAGGGCTTCACCAGCGTCGGCGAGATGCTCAAGGAGCCGAAGCTGAAGGGCCGCGTCGGGGTCCTGAGCGAGATGCGCGACACGGTCGGCCTGATCATGCTCGAGCAGGGCGTCGACATCTCGTCGGCGATCACCGACACTCAGTTCCAGAGCGCTCTCGACGTGCTGAAGACCAACATCGACAACGGCGTCATCCGCAATGTCAAGGGCAACTCCTACCTCGACGACCTCACCAACGGCGACACGCTGGCTGCGATCTGCTGGTCCGGCGACATCACGCTGATCAACGGCGAGAACGGCGACAAGTGGACCTTCGCGATCCCGGATGCCGGCGGCACGCTCTGGAACGACAACTTCCTGATCCCGGTCGGCGCCAGGCACAAGGCCAACGCCGAAGCCGTCATGAACTGGTACTACGACCCGGAGATCGCGGCCCAGGTCGCGGCATATGTGAACTACATCACGCCGGTCGAGGGCGCCAAGGAGGCGGCGGTCGCGATCGATCCGGCGCTCGCCGACAATCAGCTGATCTTCCCCGACGCCGCAACGCTCAAGAAGGCGCACGTGTTCCACACACTGTCGCCTGCCCAGGAGCAGTCTTTCGGGTCCGCGTTCCAGAGCGTCCTGCTCGGCGCTTAGGCGTCCCGGTCCCGATCAGCACAGGAGCACCATGGCGGGCGCGCTCGACGACTCCGGCGCCGATCTCGAACTGGTCGGCATCACCAAGCGGTTCCCGGGTTTCACGGCGATCGAGAACCTCAACCTGACGATCCCGGCCGGCTCCTTCTTCGCGCTGCTGGGGCCGTCCGGCTGCGGCAAGACGACGACGCTGCGGCTGGTGGCCGGACTCGAGACGCCGACCGCCGGCCGCATCCTGATCGGCGGCAAGGACGTCACGGACAGCAAGCCGCATCAGCGGCCGGTCAACACCGTGTTCCAGAGCTACGCGCTGTTCCCGCACATGACCGTGCTGCGCAACGTCGCCTTCGGGCTGTACCGGCGCGGGGTGCCCGATCCGCTCGGTCTCGCACACGAGGCGCTGCGGCTGGTCGAGCTCGATCACCTGGCCGGCCGCCGCCCCGCTCAACTCTCCGGCGGCCAGCAGCAGCGCGTCGCCCTCGCCCGCGCCATCGTGAACAAGCCGGCCCTGCTGCTGCTCGACGAGCCGCTCGGCGCGCTCGACCTCAAGCTGCGCCGCCAGATGCAGCTGGAGCTGAAGTCGATCCAGGATGATGTCGGCCTCACCTTCCTGCATGTCACCCACGACCAGGAGGAGGCCATGACCATGGCGGACACGGTCGCGGTGATGAACAAGGGCGAGATCGAGCAGATGGGCGCTCCCGAGGAGCTCTACGAGCTGCCCAAGACGACCTTCGTCGCCAACTTCCTCGGGCAGTCCAACCTCTTCACGGGGCCGGTGGTGTCGTCGACCGCCACGTCGATCGTCGTGGACATCGCGGGGACGAAGCTCGAGGTCCCGCGCGAGCGCGCGCAGCGGCACGCCGGAGTCGTGACGATCGGAGTCCGTCCCGAGAAGCTGACCCTGCTGACCGAGAAGCCGAAGGCGGCATCCGGGGTCAACGTCCTCGGCCCGGGAACCGTCACCGACGTGTCGTTCAGCGGGGTGAGCACGCAGTACCTGGTCGAGATGCCGGGCGTTGGCACCGTCACCGTGTTCGCCCAGAACATGGTGTTCGGCCCGGTGGTCAACCGCGGCTCCGAGGTGTGGGTGAGTTGGGCCGTCGGCCACGGGTTCGGGCTCGCGGATGAGGAGGGTGTCAGCCCGCGCTTCGCGCCGGATGATGACACCCGGTCCATCGCCCAGCAGCGGCGAGCATCCCTCGAAGCGGAGCTGGACGCCTGATGGACAGCCGCTGATGGCGTTCGGCGCGTTCTCGAACGTCGACACGCCAGTCGTCGAGGCCCCTCGTCGCCGCAGCAGAGCCGCGCTCTGGCTGCTGCTCCCGGGCGTGGTCTACCTCGGGGCGACCTACCTGGCGCCACTGGTCTCGCTCATCGTCACCAGCCTCAAGGCGCCCGACCTGGTCAACTTCGACATCGGGCGCTACGTCTACGCCTTCGACATCGGCAACTACGCGACGGTGCTCGGCCAGTACTGGCCGATCATCCTGCGCTCCTTCGGCTACGCGGCGCTCGCGACGGTGTTCGCGCTGCTGATCAGCTACCCGCTCGCCTACTTCATCGGGGTGGGGCTCCGGAAGTACCCGCTCTGGCAGGCGCTCGCGCTCATCCTGGTGATCGCCCCGTTCTTCATGAGCTTCCTGCTGCGCACCCTGGCCTGGAAGGCGATCTTCGCCGATGAGGGACCGGTCGTGCACTTCCTGCAGGGCCTCAACATCCTGGGGTCCAACGCGCACCTGAACGGCACGCCGTTCATGGTGGTCTTCGGCTTGACCTACAACTTCATCCCCTTCATGGCCCTGCCGATCTACACATCGCTGGAGCGCCTCGACCTGCGCTACCTGGAGGCCGGAGCGGATCTGTACGCCAATCCCGCCGCGACCTTCTGGCGCGTGACCCTCCCGCTGTCGCTGCCGGGCGTGGTGTCGGGGACGCTGCTGGTGTTCATCCCGGCGACCGGTGACTATGTGAATGCGAGCCCCCAGTTCCTGGGGAGCACGCAGACGGCGATGGTCGGCAACGTGATCTCGGACACCTACTTCAACCTGCAGAACTACCCCGCCTCCGCGGCCCTGTCGATCGTGCTGATGGTCCTGATCCTGATTCCGGTCGGCATCTACCTCGGTCTCACCAAGACAGAGGATCTGCTGTGAGCCTGCAGGAGGCCGCCGTCCTCGGCCGGGTCGACGAGACGCCCCGCCCGCTCAAGCGCCCGAAGGCCCGGCGCGGCAACTGGGGGGTTGCGGTCTACTCGGTCGTGATCCTGCTGATCCTGCTGATCCCGATCATCTACACGATCGTGTTCTCGTTCAACGTCCCGGCGCGCACCAACTCGACCTGGCGCGGGTTCTCCTTCGACAACTGGTTGAACATCTTCGCCGATCAACGGGTGGTGGCCGCCTTCGTGACCAGCATCGGGATCGGGCTGCTCGCCACTCTGGCGGCCGCGGCGCTCGGCACGGCGATCGCGATCGCCCTGGTCCGATTCCGATTCCGATTCCGTACCGGCTTGACGATCCTGCTCTTCCTGCCGATGGCGACGCCCGAGGTCGTCATCGGCTCAGGGCTCGGCTCGCAATTCCTCAACATCGGCGTCGACAAGGGCCTGGCGACCATCATCATCGCCCACATCATGTTCTGCATCAGCTTCGTGGTGATCACGGTGCGGGCCCGGGTGGCCAGCCTCGATCCGGCGATCGAGGAGGCCGGCCGCGATCTCTATGCGAGCCCGGCCCAGGTGTGGTGGCGGATCACCTTCCCGCTGCTGCTGCCCGGCATCGTGTCGGCGGCTCTGCTCTCCTTCGCCCTCAGCTTCGACGACTTCATCATCACCGCCTTCGTCCGGGGCAGCACCGAGACCTTCCCGACATACATCTACACCGCAGCGGTGCGGGCGATCCCGGCCCAGGCGAACGTGTTCGCCTCTGTCATCTTCCTCCTCGCCATCGTGGTGGTCGTCGCGCAGCAGCTCACGGCCGCCGCCCGTCGGCGCAGGCTCGCGCGTGAGGGCGGCTGAGCGCCCCGTGTACGAGGATCGCAGTCGGCTGGCCGAGCTCTGGGAGCAGGAGCTCGCCATCTACCGCGCAGCCCGCCCCGAATCCGAGCGCGCCTGGCAGCAGGCGCGCGAGCACATGCCCGACGGGGTTCCGATGCTTTGGATGGAGAAGTGGCCGGGCCCGTGGCCGGTGTTCATCGACTCCGCGTCGGGGGCGCACTTCCGCTGCGTGGACGGGATCGATCACGTCGACCTCTGCCTGGGCGACACCGGGGCGATGGTCGGGCACGCGCCCGCGGCATCCGTGGCGGCGATCACGGCGCAGCTCGGTCGTGGCGCCACCTCGATGCTGCCCACCCGCGACGCCGCCGCAGCGGCCGGTCTGCTCGCCGAGCGCTTCGGGCTGCCGCTGTGGCAGTTCACGCTCTCGGCGACGGATGCCAACCGGCACGTGCTGCGCTATGCGCGGCAGGCGACCGGCCGCCCCAAGGTGCTCGTGATCGACCATTGCTACCACGGCACCGTCGACGAGGCATACGCGACGCTCGATGATGCGGGCGGGGTGGTGGCGCGGCGCGGCAGCATCGGTGCGCCGGTGCCGGTGGACGAGACCACCGTCGTCGTCCCCTTCAACGACGTGCCAGCGCTCGAGTCCGCCCTGACGGTCGGCGATGTCGCCGCGGTGCTCATCGAGCCCGCCCTCACGAACATCGGCATCGTGCTGCCCGACCCGGGCTGGCATGCCGCCGTGCGCGCCGCCTGCGCTCGCACCGGCACGCTGCTGGTGATCGACGAGACGCACACGCTCTGCGCCGGCCCGGGAGGGATGACCGCGCGGGACGGGCTCGAGCCCGATGCGGTGGTCGTCGGCAAGACCATCGCGGGCGGCATCCCGGCCGGAGCATGGGGCATGAAGCCGGAGCTCAGCGCGCGGGTGCGGGCCAGTCTCGACTGGGATGGCGATGGCCGCGAGGACATCGACGTCGGGGGCGTTGGCGGCACCCTCGCCGGCAACGCCGTGTCGATGGCGGGGATCCGCGCGACGCTCTCCGAGGTGCTCACGCCGGAGGTCTACCCGGGCATGATCGCGCGCGCCGCCGAGTGGACCGCAGGCGTGCAGGCCGCCATCGACGAGTTCGGCGTGCCGTGGCAGGTCACCCAGCTGGGCGCGCGGGCCGAGTACAGCTTCCGTGCGACGCCGCCCCACGACGGGGCGGAGGCGGCGGCGGCCGATGACTTCCCGCTGCAGCAGTTCCTGCATCTGCACGCGTTGAACCGCGGCATCCTGATGACGCCGTTCCACAACATGGCCCTGATGTCGCCGGCGACCACCTCGGCGGACGTCGCGCGGCACACCGAGGCGTTCCGGGAGGCGGTGGGCTCGCTCTACGCCTGATGCCCGCTACGCGGCAAGATCGGCGAACGCCGCGTCGAGCACGGTGATCGCGTCGGCGAGCTGGGCGTCGGTGATCGCCAGGCTCGGCAGGAACCGCAGCACATTGCCATAGCTGCCCGCCGTGAGGACCAGGACGCCCTGCTGCGCCGCGAACGCGGCCACCTTGTCCGGAGCACCGGTGAGCGGCGCCCCTGTCTTCGGGTCGTTCAGCTCGATCGCCAGCATCGCGCCGATGCCGCGCACCTCGGCGATGAGCGGGTACTTCTTCTGCAGCGCGAGCAGCGCCGGCCTGAGCACCGACTCGATGCGGCCGGCCTCGGCCAGCAGGCCGTCCTGCTCGATGCGCTCGAACACGGCGATCGCGGCCGCGCAGGCCACGGGGTTGCCGCCGAAGGTGCCGCCGAGGCCGCCGGGCTGGGAGGCATCCATGATCTCGGCGCGCCCGGTGACGCCTGCCAGCGGGAGGCCGCCCGCGATGCCTTTGGCGCTCAGCACCAGATCGGGCACCAGGCCGAAATGCTCGCTGGCGAAGTACCGCCCGGTGCGCGCCATCCCGCTCTGGATCTCGTCGGCGATGAACACGATGCCGTTCGCCGTGCACCACTCCTGGAGGGCGGGCAGGTAGCCGTCGGCCGGGACGACGAAGCCCCCCTCGCCCTGGATCGGCTCCACGACGAGGCAGGCCAGATCGGATGCCCCGACCGTCTTCTCGAGGTAGCCGATGGTGCGAGCGGCGGCGTCGGCGCCCGAGAGCCCGTCGTGCAGCGGGTAGGAGTTCGGCGCGCGGTGCACATCGCCCGCGAACGGCCCGAAGCCGAGCGAGTACGGCATCGCCTTGAAGTTCATCGCCATCGTCAGGTTCGTGCGGCCGTGGAATGCGTGCTCGAGAACCGCGACGCCGCCGCGGCCGGTGTACTTGCGGGCGATCTTGACGCCGTTCTCGACGGCCTCTGCGCCCGAATTGACCAGCACGGTCTTCTTGGCGAAGTCGCCGGGGGTGTGCTCGGCCAGCAGTTCGGCGACGCGCACGTACTCCTCGTACGGCGTGATGGTGAACAGGGTGTG
>WOYR01000098.1 GCA_011620705.1 Microbacteriaceae bacterium
ACGATGGCCCAGTTGCCGATGAGGCACCGTCCGATCCGTGCCGGCAGCCGCCGTGCGATGCCGTACCAGGCGCGGGTCAGATTGGTGACAGCGACCCCGGCGGCGGTCCTCGGGTCGGCGGAGATGGGGTTCAGCAGGATCAGGGCGGAAGCCGGGAAACCGTCGGCCAGCGCATGCGCCGCGATCATCGAGCCGAAGGAGTGGCCGAGCACGATGGCGCCGGCCGGCACCTCTGCGGCAGCGACGAACGCCGTCATCCAGCGCTCATAGCCCGCGATCGAATGCGGTGCATCTGTCATGGGGGTCGACGCGCCGAATCCGGGCAGATCCGGGGAGATGAAATGGATGCCGGGCAGCTGCGCGACCACAGCCTCCAGGCCGTGGTGATCGCCCCGGTAGCCGTGCACGAGCAGGATGGTGTGCTCGGCATCCCGCGGGCCGTACTCCCAGTACCGCGTCGTGCTGCCGAGCACGGAGACCGCAGCCTCGCGGACGGGGATCCTGGCCAGCGCTGCGGCGTGCGGGGTGGGAACGGTCATCGCTGTCGATCCTAGGCGCGGGCCGCTGCGGATAGGCTCGAACCGTGACGTTCACCGCCCCGATCACCCTTCCTGGCCTGACCCTGGATCCGCACTGGTACCGCCGATCCGTCTTCTACGAGGTGATGGTGCGGTCGTTCGTGGACAGCAACGGCGACGGCTCCGGCGACCTCGGCGGTTTGATCTCCAAGCTGGACTACCTGCAGTGGCTCGGGGTCGACGCGCTCTGGATCCCGCCGATCTTCACGAGCCCATTGCGCGACGGCGGATACGACGTGTCTGACTACCGCACGATCCTGCCGGAGTTCGGCACGGTGGAGGAGTTCCGCGACCTGGTGACGAAGGCGCACGAGCGCAACATGCGCATCATCATCGACATGCCGCTCAACCACACCAGCGACCAGCACTACTGGTTCCAGCAGTCCCGCTCCGACCCGGAAGGGCCGTACGGGGACTTCTACGTATGGAGCGACAGCGATCAGAAGTACCCGGAGATCCGGATCATCTTCACCGATACCCAGGACAGCAACTGGGCCTTCGACTCGGAGCGCCGGCAGTTCTACTTCCACCGCTTCTTCAGCCACCAGCCGGATCTGAACTACGACAACCCCGCGGTGCACGACGCCGTGTTCGACATCATCCGGTTCTGGATGGACATGGGCGTCGACGGCTTCCGGCTCGACGCGGTCCCGTACCTGTACGAATCCGAGGGGGGCACCGGCGAGGGCGAGGCCCCGACCCACGAGTTCTTGAAGGCGGTGCGCCGGATGATGGACACCGAGTACCCGGGCCGCGTGGTGATCGCCGAGGCCAACCAGTGGCCGTCCGAGACGGTGCAGTTCATGGGCACCGAGGAGGAGCCGGAGTGCCACATGGCCTTCGACTTCCCGGCGATGCCGCGCATCTTCTACTCGCTGCGCTCGCAGTCGGCGCAGGAGTTGAACCGCGTGCTGTCCGAGACCACCGAGACGCCGCCGGGGTCCGGCTGGGGCGTGTTCCTGCGCAACCACGACGAGCTCACCCTCGAGATGGTCAGCGAGGAGTACCGGCAGGCGATGTACGGCTGGTACGCCTACGACCCGCGGATGCGCGTCAACGTCGGCATCCGCCGGCGCCTGGCGCCGTTGCTCGACAACTCGCGCGCGGAGCTGGAGCTCGCCCACGCGCTGCTGTTCTCACTGCCCGGCTCGCCGTTCCTGTACTACGGCGACGAGATCGGGATGGGCGACAACATCTGGTTGCCGGACCGCGACGCCTCGCGCACCCCCATGCAGTGGACGCCCGACCGCAACGCCGGGTTCTCCACCGCCGACCCCGGCAAGCTCTACCTGCCGATCGTGCAGTCGCTGGTCTACAACTACGCGCTCGTCAATGTCGAGTCGCAATTGGCGCAGTCCCGCTCGCTGCTGCACTGGGTGCGCAACGTCATCCACGTGCGCAAGGGGCACCCGACCTTCGGCCTCGGCAGCATCCGCGTGCTGCCAACCAACCACGAGTCGGTGCTCGCCTTCGTGCGCGAGTACGCCGGCACCGGCCAGCAGTTCGGCGACGCGCCGGAGCGGATCCTCTGCGTCTTCTCCTTCTCGCACAACCCGGTCGCGGTGAGGATCGAGGTCGGCGAACCGGGCTCCGCGCTCTACGACCTGTTCGGCGGCGGCGAGTTCCCGACGATCGGCGAGGACGGCACCGTGCAGCTCACCCTCGCGACCCAGAGCTTCTACTGGCTCCACGTCGGAGAGGTCCGCTACCAGCCGCCGAATTTCTGACACCAGGGGTCATCGGCCCTCGCCTTCGTCCTCGCCGGGGGTTCATGACGGCCCGAGCGTCCTCCCGCAGCTTGTCGCCCCCGGCGGCTACGGTGTGGACATGAACACCTGGGGCGACCGCCTCGGCGTCTTCGATCTGGAGACGACCGGCGTCGATGTGGACACCAGCCGGATCGTCTCGGCCTGCGTCGCATTGCTGGATGACGACGGCGTCGAGATCTCGCGGTGGAGCTGGCTCGCCGACCCGGGCATCGAGATCCCGGAGGGCGCGAGCGCCGTCCACGGCATCACCACCCAGCGCGCACGCACCGAGGGGCGCCCGGCGCCGATCGTCATCGCGGAGATCGCGCAGACCCTGCGGGTGCTCTTCGCCTCGGGCATCCCGGTCACCATCTACAACGCGCCATACGATCTGAGCCTGCTCGACCGGGAGTGCCGGCGCTACGGGCTCGAACCGCTGGAGCACCCCATGCCGGTGATCGACCCCCTGGTGATCGACAAGGCGGTGGATCGCTACCGCAAGGGCAAGCGCACCCTCGAGGTGACGGCGGAGCTGTACCAGGTGCCTCTCGATGACGCGCATGACGCGGGGGCGGATGCCATCGCCGCGGGGCGGGTCGCGCTGGCCCTGCAACGCCGCTACCCGGAGGAGCTGGATGTCGGCCTCGCCGATCTGCACGGCCGCCAGGAGGTCTGGTACGCCGAGCAGGCCGCGAGCTTCCAGGAGTACCTGCGCAGCAAGCACGGCGACGACAGCTACGTGGCCGATCTCGAATGGCCGCTCAAGCCTGCGGGAGCTCCGAGCACCTTCGTCGACACGCAGCCGATCCCTCCGCTGCCGCCGCGGCCGAGCGGCAATGTCCCGGTGCTGGACTTCTCGGGCATGGGAGCGCTGGCGATCGAATCGTCGCGAGACACCCCGGCTCCTGCGGCATCTGCGATACGGGAGTCACGGCAACGGTTCGATTCGGAGGCGTACCGCCTGGCCGCGCCGCCCTCTTCTCCCGCCGCGCGGGTCGAAGAGCCCTTCGTGGCATCGGACGACGCCGAAGCCGAGCCGGCATGGATCATCGAGCCCAGCACGGTCCCCTCCAGCTCGGTCGGCGAGCACGCCGAGCCGGAGCCGCCGCCCGCTGCAGGAGCGGCGGCCGGGGCGCCGCAGCCTGCCGTGCTGCGGATCGCCGCCGCCATCATCACCGACCCCGAAGGACGCTGCCTGCTGGTGCGCAGAGCAGGCGCCTCCGCCTTCACGCAGGCGGGGGGCAAGCTGGAGCCCGGCGAGTCGGCGCTGGACGCCCTCGCCCGCGAGCTCCGCGAAGAGCTCGATCTCGAGCTGGACGAGTCCGCTGCCGAATATCTGGGCGTGTTCCGCGCGGAAGCGGCCGACGAGCCGAACACGACGGTCTCCGCGGCCGTGTTCGCCCTCGAATCGAGTGCATCCTTCGAAGCTCACGGCGGGATCGAGCAGCTGCTCTGGCTCGACGGCCTCGACGGGATCGCCGTCGAGCTCGCCCCGCTCACCCGTGACGAGCTGCTCCCGCTCTGGGCGTCGCGACGGGCCGGTGCGACCCTGTTCTGAGCAGGTCGCCCGCGGCGCTAGTCGACGACCCCCGCGAGGATCGCATCCGATACCTTCGCGAGCTGCCGGATGCCGGGCCCGGACCGCGGCACCCGGTCCGTCAGGTAGGACACCACCAGGTCCCGTTCCGGATCGGCCCAGGCCAGGCAGCAGTTGCTCCCGTTGTGCCCGAAGGCCAGCGGGCTGCTGAGGCGCCCCATCGGCCCGGTCCGCGACCCCCAGCGCACCCCCCCGAGCTGGAATCCCGCAGACCACCGGATCGGCGCCCGCGCGAACACGTCCATCTGCCGCTCGTTCGAGGGCACCAGCGCGGTCGCGAGCGTCTCCGGCCTCAGCAGGCCGGGCCCGAGGCCTGCCCGGTCGTCGAGCAGCGCGCGGTAGAAGACGCCGATGTCCGCTGCGGTGGTCGAGATCCCCGCCGACGGGATGACGGCAGCCCGTGTGACCTGCCGGTTGAGCACGGACTGCGCGATCCCGCCACCGGGCCCGTCCACATGCACCGGGATGTGGCGCGGCCACTCCGCGTCCGGCAGCCCGACGAAGGTGTCGTGCAGGCCGAGCGGCTCCAGCAGCTGCTCGCGGAGCAGTTCCTCGACGGGACGGCCGGCCACGCGCTGCAGCAGCTCGCCGAGCAGGAAGCCGTAGATCAGGAACTGGTATGCGGGACCGCGATCCGGGTCGAGCTTCGGGGCGGCGCGCTCGATGCGCTCGACACTGCGCCGCCAGTTGGACATCGCAAGAGCGTCGCCCAGAGCAGAACCGGCTGTGGGCATCCCGGTGCGGTGCTGCAGCACCTGGCGGACGGTGATGTTCTGCTTGCCGTTGTCGCCGAACTCGGGCCAGTAGTCGGCGACGGGGGCGTCGAGCCGCAGCATCCCCCGCTCGACGTAGCGGAACACCAGGACTGCGATGAACGGCTTGCTGGCCGAGAACAACCAGAACAGCGCACCCGGGTCACAGCCCCATGCGGCATCGAGCGCCACCACGCCGTGCCGCTCCACCCGCAGCTGCCCGCGGTTGCTCCATGCGACCGACAGGGCGAGGGCGCGGTCGAGGGCGCTGCCCCCCATCCCGGCCGCTGCCGGATCCCGCTGACCGGCTTCGGACACCTCTTGACGCTAGCAGCGCCTCGGGAACTGCGGGCGCCGCTGCGCGCCGGTGCCGCTACTTGCCGAAGCTCTTGTAGCGCGAGTTGAACTTCTCGACGCGGCCCGCGCTGTCGAGGATGCGCTGCTTGCCCGTGTAGAAGGGGTGCGACGCCGAGGAGATCTCGACGTCGATGACCGGGTAGCTCTCGCCGTCCAACTCGATCGTCTTGTCGCTGGTCGCGGTGGAACGGGTCAGGAAGGTCTCACCGCTGGCCAGATCGCGGAACACGACGGCTGCGTACGCGGGGTGGATGTCGGACTTCATGGTGAACCTCGGTCGGTGTGAGAAGAAGAGTTCGGGGGCCGAACGGCCAAGGATCGACTTTAGCAGAGAAGGGGGCCGCTACCCAGCCGCTCGAGCGGCATAGCGGCCGTGCTCGCTGGTGGACACCACCAGCTCCAGGCCGAACAGCTGGCTCAGCCGCTCCCCCGTGATGATCTCGGCGATCGGACATGAAGCAGCGACCCTGCCGCCTGCCAGGAGCAGCGCGTGGGTGAAGCCCGGTGGGATCTCCTCCACGTGATGCGTGACCATCACCATCGCCGGCGATTCGGGAGAGGCGGCGTAGGCGCCGAGCAGCTGCAGCAGTTCCTCGCGCGATCCGAGATCGAGACTCGCGGCCGGCTCGTCGAGCAGCAGGAGCTCGGGATCTGTCATCACCGCGCGGGCGATCTGCACCCGCTTCTGCTCGCCGTCGCTCAGGGTGCCGAACATGCGGTCCTGCAACTGGTCGAGCTTCCACTCGGCCAGCACCCGGCGGGCGCGGCGCACGTCGAGGTCGTCGTACTGCTCGTTCCAGCGGCCGGTGACCGAGTATGCGGCGGTCATCACGGCATCCAGCACTGCCTCGTTGGCCGGGATGCGGCGCCCGAGCGCGGTCGACGCGAAGCCGATGCGCGGACGCAACTCGAACACGTCGACCTTGCCGAGCGTCTCGCCGAGGATCTTCACCCTGCCGGAACTGGGGTGGATCGTGGCGGACGCGAGCTGCAGCAGGGTGGTCTTGCCGGCGCCGTTCGGCCCGAGGACCACCCAGCGCTCGGTGGGCTGAACCGTCCAGTCGATCGAGTCGAGGATGGTGTTCCCGCCCCGGACGACGGTGAGATCGGAGAGTTCGAGCACGCCGGACATGATGGGCTCCAGACTACGCGAGCCGACTAGCCCAGGAGTTCCTGGTAGATCGCGCGCGTGCGGGCGGCGATGCTGTGCCAGCTGAATTCGTCGCGGGCGCGCCGCCGTCCCGCCTCCCCCATGAGCCGTGCGGCCGCGGGGTTCGAGACCACCTCGGTCAGTGTCGCCGCCAGCTCGGCGATGAACTTCTCCGGCTCGACGGGCGTTCCCGTTCCGTCGTCCAGCTGCTCGATCGGGACCAGCCGCCCGGTCAGGTGGTCGGCCACCACCTCGGGGATGCCGCCGGTGGCCGTCCCCACGACGGGCGCGCCGCAGGCCATGGCCTCCAGGTTCACGATGCCGAGCGGCTCGTACACCGAAGGGCACACGAAGGTGGTCGCATTCGACAGCACCGCCGAGAGCTCGCGCTGACTGAGCAGGCGGTCGAGCCAGACCACGCCGGAGCGCTCGGCCTGCAGCGCCTCGACGCCCGCCCGCACCTCGGCGAGGATCTCCGGCGTGTCGGGGGCGCCCGCGCAGAGAACGAGCTGCACCTCGGCGGGGAGCAGCTTGGCGGCCGCCAGCAGGTACGGCAGGCCCTTCTGGCGGGTGATGCGCCCGACGAAGACGACGCTGGGGCGATCGGGATCGATGCCGAGCTCGCGCACCAGCTCCGGCTCCTCGATGCGCTGCCAGCGCTCGAGGTCGATGCCGTTGTGCACCACCCGCACCCGGGCGGGGTCGATCGCGGGATAGCAGCGCAGGATGTCGGATGCCATCCCGGCGCTGACGGCGATCACGGCATCCGCTGCCTCGAAGGCGGTCTTCTCGATCGAGCTCGACACCCGGTAGCCGCCGCCGAGCTGCTCGGCCTTCCACGGGCGCAGCGGCTCCAGGCTGTGCGCCGTCACGACGTGCGGGACGCCGTGCAGCAGCTTCGCCAGATGGCCGGCGCCGTTCGCGTACCAGGTGTGCGAGTGCACGAGATCGGCGCCGCCGGCATCCTCGGCCATCTGAAGGTCGACGCCGAGCGTCGCGAGAGCTGGATTCGCGCTGATCAACTGCGCCGGGACCTGATAGGAGAAGACCTCTGGCTCATCGCGCGGCATCCCGAAGGCGCGCACCACCACCTCCGTCGCCGGACTCCCTGCAGTGCGCAGCGCATTCACCAGTTCTGCGACATGCACTCCGGCTCCGCCGTACACCTCGGGCGGGTATTCGCGGCTCAGGATGTCGACTCGCATTCTGCGACGTTAGCCCAGCCCGTCGGCCGCTCGCGCGTCCAGGCACGGCTCGTTTCCGCTGGCCTACTGTTGCCGTATGGCATCGAAGAAGGTCTTCGGCATCGTCCTCGCGGGCGGCGAGGGCAAGCGGCTCATGCCGCTGACCGCGGATCGCGCCAAACCGGCGGTGCCGTTCGGCGGCGTGTACCGCCTGATCGACTTCGCGCTGTCCAACCTGGTCAACTCGGGTCTGCGCCAGATCGTGGTGCTCACGCAGTACAAGTCGCATTCCCTCGACCGGCACGTGTCGACCACCTGGCTCCTCTCCGGGATGCTCGGCTCCTACGTCGCATCGGTGCCCGCCCAGCAGCGCCTCGGCAAGCGCTGGTTCAGCGGCTCCGCCGACGCGATCCTGCAGAGCCTGAACCTGCTGCGCGACGAGAAGCCGGACATCGTCGTCGTGGTCGGCGCCGACCACGTCTACCGCATGGACTTCACCGCCATGATCGACGCGCACATCGCATCGGGGATGGGCGTGACGGTCGCGGCGATCCGCCAGCCGATCGCGCTGGCCGATCAGTTCGGCGTGATCGAGCTCGATCCGGAGAACCCGGAGAGGATCGCGGCCTTCCGCGAGAAGCCGAGGGATGCGGTCGGCCTCGCCGATTCCCCCGGGGAGATCCTCGCCTCGATGGGCAACTACGTCTTCGACGCCGAGGTGCTGATCGATGCGGTTCAGCGCGATGGCGGCCGCGCAGACTCGAATCACGACATGGGCGGCGACCTCGTGCCCGATTTCGTGGCGCGCGGGGACGCCGGCGTCTACGACCTCAACCGGAACGAGGTGCCGGGCGCCACCGAGCGCGACCGCTTCTACTGGCGCGACGTGGGCACCATCGAGTCCTTCTTCGACGCGCACCAGGACCTGATCTCGGCGCTGCCGATCTTCAACCTGTACAACCGCGAGTGGCCGATCTACAGCCAGCAGCTGAACTCGCCGCCCGCCAAGTTCGTCCGCGACGGCAGGAACGCCGTCGGCACCGCGATCGACTCGATCGTCTCCCTCGGCTGCGTCATCTCCGGCGGCCACCTGGAGCGCAGCGTGCTGAGCCCCTGGGTCACGATCGACTCGGGCGCGCAGGTGGTCGATGCCATCGTGTTCGAGCGCGTCCACATCGGCGCTAACGCGGTGGTGCGCCGCGCTATCCTCGACAAGGACGTGGTGGTCGCCCCTGGGGCGGCCGTCGGCGTCGACCACGACGCGGATCGCGCGCGCGGCTTCACAGTGACCGATTCGGGTATCACCGTGGTGGGCAAGGGCGAGGTCGTCGGCTAGCGCTCCCTGACGGAAGGCTCTCCAGCGTGACCATGGCCGCCTTCCTGGTCGTCCTCGACGTCGACTCGACGCTCATCGAGAACGAGGTCATCGAGCTGCTCGCGGACGAGGCAGGAGCCGGCCAGCGGGTCGCCGAGATCACCTTCCGCGCCATGAACGGCGAGCTGGACTTCGAGCACAGCCTGCGCGAGCGGGTGGCGGCCCTGGAGGGCCTGCCGGCGCCGGCCATCGAGGCGGTGCGATCGCGCGTGACCGTCACCCGGGGAGTGCCCGAGCTGATCGCCGGGGTGCACGCGGCGGGAGGACGGGTGGCGGTGGTGTCCGGCGGCTTCCACGAGGTGATCGACCCGATCGCCGCGCAGCTCGGGCTGGACGGATGGCGGGCCAACCGCCTCGAGATCGTCGAGGGCGTGCTCACCGGCGGTCTCATCCCTCCGATCATCGACGCGGCGGCGAAGGCGGATGCCTTGAAGGAGTGGGCAGCGGATGCCGGCATCCCGCTCAGCCGGACGCTCGCCGTCGGCGATGGCGCGAACGACCTTCCGATGATGGCGGTCTGCGGGCTCGCCGTCGGGTTCGACGCCAAGGCGCCCGTGCGCGACCTCGCGCACGTCCTGCTCGACGAACGGGATCTCTCGATGCTGCTGCCCCTGATGGGCCTGCTCCGCTGAGCGAGTGGTGGTGCGGGTCGCCGCTCCAGAGGAAGACCCCCCTCGCTCGTGCGAAATGGACGCTTCCCGCGTCGAAAGCGGCGACTTCGCACGAATGGACGGCAGGCCGCGGCCGTGGGCGCGGTGATCCGGAAAGGGTCAGTGCCCCATTCCGAGCCCGCCGTCGACGGGGATGACCGCGCCCGAGATGTAGGCGGCGTCGTCGCCCGCGAGCCAGAGGATCACCTTGGCGACCTCGTCCGGTGTCGCGAAACGTCCAGCGGGGATCGACTTCTTGTACTCGGCCTGCTGCGCCTCGGGAAGCTCGGCCGTCATGTCGGTCTCGATGAAGCCGGGCGCCACGACGTTGGCTGTGATGCCGCGGCTGCCGAGCTCGCGCGTGATCGAGCGCGCCATGCCGACCAGGCCGGCTTTCGACGATGCATAGTTGACCTGTCCGGCCCCCCCGAGCAGGCCGACCACGCTGGAGATCAGGATGATGCGGCCGAACCTGGCTTTCAGCATCCCCTTCGACGCGCGCTTCACGACCCGGAAGGCGCCGCCGAGGTTCGTGTCGACGACATCGTCGAAGTCGGTGTCGGACATCCGCAGCAGGAGCGTGTCGCGGGTGATCCCCGCATTGGCGACGACCACCTCGACCGGGCCGAGCTTCTCCTCGACCTCGGTGAACGCCGCGTCCAGAGACTCGGCATCCGTGACATCCGCCCGCACCGTCATGCTGCCTGCCGGGCCTTCGCCGGAGCGCGCGGTCACCGCGACCCGGTGCCCGGCCGCCACGAATTCCTCGGCGATCGCGTAGCCGATGCCGCGATTGCCGCCGGTGATCAGAACGGTACGGGGAGTGCTCATAGTTTCCGAGCCTAGCGAGGGAGCGCGCCCCCCAGCGTGCGGACGTACAGTGGAAGAAGCCCATGCGCCCCAAGTCCGTGTCGATCACCGAGTTGCCCCCGTCCCCTGACGCCGAGCGGCATTCCCGGATGATCAAGTACGCCATCGCCCAGGGGATCCGGGTGCTCTGCATCATCGCCTGCTTCTTCGTCGCCGGATGGTGGATCCTCATCCCGGCGGCCGGCGCGGTGTTCCTGCCATACATCGCCGTCGTCGTCGCCAACAACGTCAGGAGCAGCACGGCGACGACCGTGGAACGGCCGGGCGCCATCGTGCACGTCACGCCCCCGGAGTCCGGCGGGACGGGCACACGGGGATGATCGGCTTCGGCGAGACCACCGTCCGCTGTTCGGCGGCCGGCTGCACCGCTTCGGCGGAATGGCGGGTCAACTGGCGCAACCCGCGCATCCACACCGCGGACCGCGTCAAGGTCTGGCTCGCCTGCGAGGGGCACCGCGATCAGCTGACCGGCTACCTCGCGTCGCGGGGCTTCCCGGTCGTCATCACCCCAGTGGATGTCGTGGCCGAAAGCGTCCCCGACCCGGCATGAGCGGCGCGGGCATGAGCGACCCCGAGAACCCCTACCACCCGAGCGGGGTGCGGCGCTGGGGCGCGTACCTCGCGCTGGTGCTGGTCTTCGCGGTCGCCTGCGCGCTGCTGTCCTGGTGGCAGTGGGCCCGCCGCGCCGAGACGATCGCCCAGGGCACGCTGGTCAGCCGGAATTTCGAGGCTCAGCCGGTCGCGATCGACACGCTTCTGCCCAGCCTCGACTCGTGGCGCAACGGGGAGGAGTGGCGTCCGGTCGAGCTGCACGGTCAGTACCTGCGCGAGCAGCAGCTGCTGGTGCGCAATCGGGTCTACAACGGGAATCCCGGATTCGAGGTGCTCGTCCCCTTCCGGCTCGACGACGGCAGCGTCTTCGTGGTCGATCGCGGCTGGCTCCCGATCGGCACCCACCAGGATGCCCCGGATACCGTGCCGCAGTCCCCTGGCGGCGAGGTGACGGTGATCGCACGCCTGCAGCAGAGCGAGCCGGTGCTGCCGGGCCGCACCGCCCCCTCCGGGCAGATCCCCGAGGTGAATCCGGAGACGGTCGCCAGGATGTCGGGGACGGCCGGGAAGACCTACACGGGCGCATACGGCCTGCTGGCCGGTGAGACGCCCGCACCGGCGACCCGGCCGGCCGCCGTGCAGGAGCCGGTCGCCGACGAGGGCCTGCATCTCTCCTATGCGCTCCAATGGATCGCATTCGGCCTCCTCGCCTTCTTCGGCCTGTTCTGGGCCTACCGCCGCGAGAAGCGCATCAACGCGCTCCCGGTCGAGCAGCAGGCCGCGGCGCGGGCGCCGAGGCGGCGCAGCTCGGACTCGGATGCCGAGGACGCGATCCTCGACGAGGCCGGCATCCGCTGAGCGGAGCTTCCTGCGCTCGCACTTTCGAACCCTCGCACCACGTTCGAGCACCCATCCGCTCGAATCCGCGCGAAACCCTCGAAAGCGAGGCGCGCGCCGGCTACGCGAGGCTGATCAGGTCCGAGTAGTCGGGGTTCCAGTGGTCCTCGGTGCCCTCCGGCAGGATCAGCACGCGCTCCGGGTTGAGCGCCTCCACGGCGCCCTCGTCGTGCGAGACCAGCACCACGGCGCCCTGATAACCCGCGAGGGCCCCCAGGATCTCCTCGCGGCTGGCCGGGTCCAGGTTGTTGGTGGGCTCGTCCAGCAGCAGCACGTTGGCTCCGGACACCACGATCATCGCCAGAGCCAGCCGGGTCTTCTCGCCACCGCTGAGCACGCCCGCGATCTTGTGGCCGTCATCCCCGGTGAACAGGAACGAGCCGAGCACCTTCCGGGCTTCCGTCTCGTTCAGCTGGGGTGAGGCGCTGAGCATGTTCTGGAGCACCGTGCGCTGGACGTCGATCGTCTCGTGCTCCTGCGCGTAATAGCCGATGCGCAGACCGTGGCCGGGCTCGACCTGCCCGGTGTCCGGCGTGTCGACGCCCGCGAGGATGCGAAGCAGTGTCGTCTTGCCCGCCCCGTTCAGCCCCAGCACCACGACCTTCGAGCCCCGGTCGATCGCCAGGTCGACCGCGGTGAAGATCTCCAGCGAGCCGTAGCTCTTGCTGAGCCCGGATGCCGCGAGCGGTGTGCGCCCGCAGGCCACCGGGTCCGGGAAGCGCAGTTTGGCCACGCGATCGGCGACGCGCACCTCGTCCAGCCCTGACAGCATCTTCTCGGCGCGCGCCACCATCTGGTGCGCGGCCGCGGCCTTGGTGGCCTTGGCGCCGAAGCGGGCGGCCTGCAACTGGAGCGTGCTCGCCTTCTTCTCGACGTTGACGCGCTCCTTCTTGCGGCGGTCCTCGTCGGCTTCGCGCTGGCGCAGGTAGTGCTTCCACCCCATGTTGTAGATGTCGATGACCTGGCGGTTGGCGTCGAGGTAGAACACCTTGTTGACCGTCTCCTCGACCAGCTCGACATCGTGGCTGATCACGATCACGCCACCGGCGTAGCCCTTCAGGAATTCGCGCAGCCAGACGACGGAGTCGGCATCCAGGTGGTTGGTCGGCTCGTCGAGGATCATCGTCTCCGCGCCGGAGAACAGGATGCGCGCCAGCTCGATGCGCCTGCGCTGCCCCCCCGATAGGGTTTTGAGCTCCTGGTCGAGGATCCGGTCCGGCAGCGAGAGATTGGACGCGATCGACGCGGCTTCCGCCTCCGCGGCGTAGCCGCCGAGCGCGAGGAACCGGTCCTCCAGTCGCGAGTACGTGCTCATCGCGGCCTCGCTGGTTGCGGCATCCGGGCTGGCCATGTCGAGGGTCGCCTGCCGGATGCCGTTCACCAGCCGCCCGAGGCCGCGCGCGTCGAGGATGCGGGTGCGGGCTGTGTCGTCCGGGTTGCCGGAGCGAGGATCCTGCGGCAGGTAGCCGATCTCGCCGGTGCGCTCGATGCGGCCCGCGTTGGGGACGAGTTCGCCGGCCAGGGTCTTGGTGAGCGTCGTCTTGCCCGCGCCGTTGCGGCCGACCAGGCCGATCTTGTCGCCCCTGTCGACGCGGAAGGTCACGTTCTCCATCAGCAGGCGCGCTCCGACCCGGATCTCGAGGTCATGCACGGCGAGCACGGCGGAACGGCCCCTTTCAGGGAATGGCGGCGTCTTTGGAGGATGGCGACAACGGCCCGAGTGGGCCAGCCCGATAGTCTAACCGGAGGGAACGACGCGCCATTCCGCCGCCCCGCACTTCGATCGACGACGAACAGGATTCTCATGACGACTCTCGCTCCGTCCGCCCGCCGTCCGGTTCTCGCCGACCGCGTCTTTCCCCGCACCCTCCTGATGGATGCCGTGCTGGTCGTCGCGGGCGCCGCGCTCGTCACCGTGCTCGCCCAGGTGGTCATCCCGCTCCAGCCGGTGCCGATCACCGGGCAGACCCTCGCCGTGCTCCTCGTCGGCTCGACGATCGGCTCGTTGCGCGGGGCGATCTCGATGGTGCTCTACGCGGCGCTCGGACTCGTCGGCCTGCCCGTCTACAGCGACGGCACCCACGGCGCAGGCGTTCTGTTCGGCGCAACCGGCGGCTACATCATCGGCTTCATCCTCGCGGCAGCGCTCGTCGGCTGGCTGGCGGAGCGCGAATGGGACCGCAAGATCCTCAAGGCCCTCGCGACCTTCGCAGCCGGCAGCCTCGCGGTCTTCGCCGTCGGCCTGCCGTGGCTCGCGATCGCGCTGCACCTCGACCTGCAGCAGACCCTGCTCGCCGGCTTCTACCCCTTCATCATCGGCGGCATCATCAAGGCCGTCGTCGCGGCGGGCCTGCTGCCACTGGCGTGGTTCGGCGCGGACAAGCTCGCGAAGAACAGTTCTTCCAGCCGCTAGATCGAGAAGCCGATCGCGCGCATCATGTCGCGGCCGTCGTCGGTGATCCGCTCGGGACCCCACGGCGGCATCCAGACCCAGTTGAAGCGGAACCGCTCCACCACGCCGTCGAGCGCCTGGGCGGTCTGCTCCTCGATCACGTCGGTGAGCGGGCATCCGGCGCTGGTGAGGGTCATCGAGATGATCAGCGCGTCGTTCTCGTCATCCCAGGCCAGGTCGTAGATCAGCCCCAGGTCGACGACGTTGACGCCGAGCTCTGGGTCGACGACATCCTTGAGGCTCTCCTCGACCTGGTCGAAGAGCTGCGATTCGAGAGCGACGGGCATGCTGACAGGGTACGCCTATGCCTGGGCGCCGGCAGGCTCAGGGGTGTCGGTGACGCCGTCCACCAGGAAACGGTCGTAGCCCTCGTCCTCGAGGCGATCGGCCAGTTCGGGGCCGCCCTCCTCGGCGACGCGGCCATCGACGAAGACGTGCACGAAGTCGGGCTTGATGTAGCGCAGGATCCGCGTGTAGTGGGTGATCAGCAGGATGCCCAGCCCGGTCGTGCCGTGCGCGCGGTTGACGCCTTCCGACACGATCTTGAGGGCGTCGACATCCAGTCCGGAATCGGTCTCGTCGAGCACCGCGAACTTCGGCTTCAGCAGTTCGAGCTGCAGGATCTCGTGGCGCTTCTTCTCGCCGCCCGAGAACCCCTCGTTGACGTTGCGGGTTGCGAACTCGGCGTCCATGCGGAGGTTCTTCATCGAGTCGCGCACGGTCGTCGCCCAGCCGCGGATCGCCGGTGCAGCGCCGTCGATGGACGTCTTGGCGGTGCGCAGGAAGTTGGACACCGTCACCCCCGGGATCTCGACCGGGTACTGCATCGCCAGGAACAGGCCGGCCCGGGCCCGGGCGTCGACGCTCATCGCCAGCACATCCTCGCCGTCGAGCGTGATCGAACCGCCTTCGACCTTGTAGCGCGGATGCCCGGCGATCGTGTACGCCAGCGTCGACTTGCCCGAGCCGTTCGGGCCCATGACGGCATGCACCTCGCCCTCGTTGATGGTGAGGTCGACGCCTTTGAGGATGTGCTTGGTGCCCTGATCGGTCTCGATGCTGACCTTGAGGCCGGCGATCTTCAGTGTGCTCATGACTCTCCCTAAACCGCGAGCCTCAGGCTCGGGTCGACGTAGATGTCGCCGTCGATGATCTCGACCGCGAAGACGGGAACCGGTATGTAGGCCGGCAGGCTGCGGGGCTGGCCGTCGGCCAGTCCGAAGGCCGAGCCGTGGGCCCAGCATTCGATGGCGTCCTCTTCGACGAAACCCTCGCTCAACGAGATCTCGCCGTGCGTGCAGGTGTCGCCGAGGGCGTGCACATCGCCCGCGGAGTCGCGCACGACGGCGATCGCGATCCCGTCGAGCACGACCTTCCTCGCCGAACCCGGTTCGAGCTCGGCCACAGGGAAGACCTTCTGCGCGCTCATCGCACGGCTCCCAGCTCGTCCTCGAGGGCGCTCAGCAGTCGCGCCTCCAGCGCGGGCTCGCCGATCTTCTGCACGATCTCGCTGAGGAATCCGAGCACCACCAGGCGGCGGGCCTCGTCCTCGGTGATCCCCCGCGACTGCAGGTAGAACAGCTGTTCGTCATCGAAGCGGCCGGTCGCACTGGCGTGACCGGCGCCGACGATGTCGCCGGTCTCGATCTCCAGGTTCGGGATGCTGTCGGCCCGCGTCCCCTCGCTGAGAACGAGGTTGCGGTTCTGCTCGTAGCTGTCGGTGCCGGGCGCGGACGGCGCGATCAGCACATCGCCGACCCAGACGGTGCGGGCGCCGTCCCCGTTGAGCGCGCCCTTGTAGGTGACCCGGCTGCGCGAGTGGGGGGCATCGTGGTGCACGAAGACCCGCTGCTCGAGGTGCTGGCCGGCGTCGGCGAAGTAGACGCCGAACAGCTCGGCCTCCGCCCCCTCCTCGGCCAGGTGGGCCGAGGGGTTCACCCGCACGACGCTGCCGCCCAGCGACACCACGAAATGCCGCAGTCGCGCGTTCCGGCCGACGCGGGCGAAATGGCTGGCGAGGTGCAGGGCGCTCCCGTCCCACTCCTGCAGGCTGACCACGGTGAGCTGCGCGCCCTCCCCGAGCACGATCTCGACGTTCTCGCTCAGCGCGGCGCCGCCCTGGCTGTCCAGCACCACGAGCCCGCGGCTGTTCGGCGCGGCGGTGACGATCGTGTGCGCGGCGCGCGGGGTGTCCCCGAGCTCGCCGCGCGTGACCGTCATGGCGGTCTCGATCGCACCGTCGATGCCGATGTGCAGCGCGTGCTCGAAGCTCGTCCAGGCATTCGCCGAGGCGCGCTCCTCGGGGGCGCCCGCCGAGCCGACGCGCGCGTCACTGCGGGGCAGCCACTCCACGGAGGCGCCTTCGACCTCTGGATACCGGATCGGGTACGGCGAACCGTCGAGCTCCCCGTCGATCAACGAGCGGATGCGGTCGACCGGGGTCAGCTTCCACTCCGCCTCGAAACCGGTGACCTCGGGGAAGTCGTCGTGCTCGAACGAGCTGAAGCGCTCGGCGCGGCTCTGAACGGGGATGCGAGAGGGGGAGGCGGCGGGTCCATCGCTGTGCGCACGGATACCCAGGCGCTCTGCAGCGTCTGTTGAGACGACCGCCACTAACCGACCGAGCCTTCCATGCTCATCTCGATGAGCTTGTTGAGCTCGAGGGCGTACTCCATGGGCAGTTCACGGGCGATGGGCTCGATGAATCCGCGGACGATCATGGCCATGGCCTCGTCCTCCGGCATCCCTCGCGACATCAGGTAGAAGAGCTGCTCCTCACTGACCCGCGAGACGGTGGCCTCGTGGCCGAGCTGCACGTCATCCACCCGGATGTCGATGCTCGGGTAGGTGTCCGAGCGCGAGATCGTGTCCACGAGCAGCGCGTCGCAGCGCACCGTGTTCGCCGCATGGTGGGCGCCCTCGGCGACGCGGACCTCGCCGCGGTATCCAGCACGGCCCCCGCCGCGCGCGATCGACTTGGAGACGATCGACGAGGTCGTGTACGGCGCCATGTGGATCATCTTGGCTCCGGCATCCTGATGCTGCCCGGGGCCGGCGAAGGCCACCGACAGGGTCTCGCCCTTGGCGTGCTCCCCGACCAGGTAGATCGAGGGGTACTTCATGGTGACCTTGGAGCCGATGTTGCCGTCGATCCATTCCATGGTCGCGCCCTCGTGCGCGATGGCGCGCTTGGTGACCAGGTTGTAGACGTTGTTCGACCAGTTCTGGATGGTGGTGTACCGAACGCGGGCGTTCTTCTTCACGATGATCTCGACCACGGCCGAATGCAGCGAGTCGGACTTGTAGATCGGGGCGGTGCAGCCCTCGATGTAGTGCACGTACGAGCCTTCGTCGGCGATGATCAGGGTGCGCTCGAACTGGCCCATGTTCTCGGTGTTGATGCGGAAGTAGGCCTGCAGCG
>WOYR01000043.1 GCA_011620705.1 Microbacteriaceae bacterium
GGAGGCTCCATGCCCACGTCATCGGCTGCCCGCGGCGACTACAGCTATGTGGACGCCGAGGGTGTCACGATCCACTACTACGTGTGGCGAACGGGCACGCCGAAGGCCGTCGTGCACATCGTGCACGGACTCGGCGAGTACGCGGCGCGCTACGAGCAGTTCGCGCAGGATCTGGTGGCGGCCGGTTACGCGGTGTACGCCGGCGATCTCCGCGGCCACGGGCGGACCGGCGTGCAGCAGCACGGCGGGGATCTGAGCAGGCTCGGGCGGCTCGGTCCGGGCGGTGTGCGGGCCACGATCGCCGGGATCGTCCAGCTGTCGGGGATCGTGCGGGCGGAGAATCCGCAGCTGCCGCTGGTGCTGCTCGGCCACAGCCTCGGCTCGATCTTCGCGCAGATCATCCTCAACGAGCACGCAGAGCGCTACGACGCCGTCGTGCTGAGCGGCACCGCGTACCGGACACTGCTGCACATGAACTCCGGCCGGCTCAACAAACGGTTCCGCCACCTGGGCAGCACCGGCGCGGAGTGGCTCAGCCGGGATCCCGCGGTCGCGTCCGCCTTCGTCGCCGATCCGCTGACCTTCGACGCGCAGGCGGCCAGATTGCTCGGAATCGTCGACAGCCTGCGGCTGCTGGGCACCCCGCGCAAGCTGGCGAAGAAGCTGCCGCTGCTCATCCAGATCGGCAGCGAGGACCCGCTCGGCGGCCCGAGGAGCGTCGAGCTGCTGGCCGCCGCCTACCGCAGGAGGGGCGGGCTCACGGATGTCACGGTCGACGTCTATCCCGGCGCGCGGCACGAGGTCTACAACGAGACCAACCGCGACGAGGTCATCCACGAACTGATCACCTGGCTCGACCAGCACGTCGGGGTCGCCGCCACGTAGCCTCGATGCATGCACGGTGAATTCAAGGTCCCTGGTGGCAAACTCGTCGTCGTCGACCTGGAGGTGCTGGACGGCCGGATCACAGGCTTCCGGCTGGCCGGCGACTTCTTCCTCGAACCCGACGAGGCGCTGCAGGCGATCGACGCGTCCATCGTCGGACTCCCCGCGGACGCCGACCCGAGGGTCTACGCCGCGGCGGTGCAGGCCGCCCTCCCCCCGGATGCCACCCTCCTGGGCTTCTCGCCCGAGTCCGTTGCGACCGCGATCCGCCGCGCGCTCAAGAAGGCCACCAGCTGGAACGATTACGAGTGGCAGCTCGTGCATCCCGGACCGCTCAGTCCCCACATGCACCTGGCCCTCGACCAGGTGCTCGCCGAGGAGGTCGGTGCCGGCCGCCGCAAGCCGACCCTGCGGATCTGGGAGTGGGACGAGCCCGCCATCGTCATCGGCAGCTTCCAGTCGGTGAAGAACGAGGTCGATCCCGAGAACGCGAAGAAGTACGGCTTCGACGTGGTGCGCAGGATCAGCGGCGGCGGTGCGATGTTCATGGACGCGGGCGCGGTCGTCACCTATTCGCTGTACGCGCCGGGCGATCTGGTGCAGGGCATGAGCTTCGCCGACAGCTACGCCTTCTTCGACGACTGGGTGCTCGTCGCGCTGCGCAGTCTCGGCATCGAGGCGAGCTATCAGCCGCTCAACGACATCACCAGCCCGACCGGCAAGATCGGCGGCGCCGCCCAGAAGCGGCTCGGCAACGGGGCCGTGCTGCACCACGTCACCATGAGCTATGACATGGACAGCGACAAGATGGTGCAGGTGCTCCGGATCGGCCGCGAGAAGATGAGCGACAAGGGCACCAAGAGCGCGAACAAACGTGTCGACCCGCTGCGCAGTCAGACCGGATTGAGCCGGGCCGAGATCATCGGGCGGATGCTGGCCACCTTCCGCTCCCTGCACGGGCTGCACGACGACCTGATCACCCCGGACGAGTACGCGGCGGCTGAGAAGCTGGTGACCGAGAAATTCGGCACCGAGGAATGGCTGTACCGGGTGCCGTGAGGCGTTTGCCGCCGAGCTCGCCGAGCGCGCTCGGTGAGCTCGGCGGACGGTTCGCCCGTCCTATGCTGACGGTGTGCCCCGTGGAGTCCGTATCGCCGCGATCGCCGGGGCCGCCGCCATCGTGGTGATCCTCGTGGTCATCGTGATCGTGCTGCTCGCCCCGTCGCCCCGAACCGCACCCAGCGGCGCCACGACTCCCCGGCCGACCACGACGCCCACGCCGACGCCCACACCCACGCCCACCCCGACCTTCGACAAGGCGCAGTTCTCCATCGACGATCCGGGCAGCGATTGGGTGGTCGTCGACAAGGCGCGCCCGCTCAACCCCAAGAACTACGTGCCGCCGCTCGCGAGCCTCGCCTTCCCCGGGGGGAAGGGCCAGATGCGGCCGGAGGCGGCATCGGCCCTGCAGCAGCTCTTCGCCGACTACACCGCCCAGACGGGGGACCACTACACGGTGGTCAGCCCGTACCGCAGTTACAGCACCCAGGTATCCGTGTACAACGGGTGGGTGGCGAAGCTCGGGCAGACCCAGGCAGACCGCCAGAGCGCGCGCCCCGGGACCAGCGAGCACCAGACCGGCCTCGCCGTCGACATCGACACGGCGGTGAGTCAGAGCTTCGGAGCGACCCCCCCTGGGCAGTGGTTGGCGGCGAACTCGTACAGGTACGGCTTCATCCTGCGCTACCCCGACGGGTTGGAGGCCGTGACCGGGTACGAGTACGAGCCGTGGCACTTCCGGTACGTCGGCGTCGCTCTGGCGACCGAGATGCACGACACGGGCATCCAGACGCTCGAGCAGTTCTTCGGGCTGCCGAGCGCGCCCGACTACACGGGCTAGTCGTACCCGGTCAGCTAGTCGCCCAGAGCCGCGTCGACGATCGCCTTGGCCTCCGCCTGGACCCTGGCGAGGTGCTCCGGCCCCTCGAACGATTCGGCGTAGATCTTGTAGACATCCTCGGTGCCGCTGGGGCGGGCGGCGAACCAGGCGTGCTGCGACTCGACCTTCACTCCGCCGAGGGGCGCGCCGTTGCCAGGCGCTGCGCTGAGGGTCGCGGTGATCGGCTCGCCGGCGAGCGAGGTGGCCGAGATGTCGGAGCCCGCCAGGCGTGCGAGGCGGGCCTTCTGCGCGGTGGTGGCAGCAGCATCCACCCGGGCATAGGCGGGATCGCCGAACTCGGCCACCAGCTCTGCATACAGCTGCGAAGGGGTCCTGCCGGTCACGGCGAGGATCTCCCCGGCCAGCAGTGCGAGCAGGATGCCGTCCTTGTCGGTCGTCCACGCCTGGCCGTCGAGCTGAAGGAAGCTCGCGCCTGCGCTCTCTTCGCCGCCGAAGCCGACCGAGCCGTCGATGAGTCCCGGCACGAACCACTTGAAGCCGACCGGCACCTCCCAGAGTCGGCGCCCCAGGGATGCCGCGACCCGATCGATCATCGAGCTGCTCACCATCGTCTTGCCGATCGCGGCGTGAGGGGCCCAGCCATCCCGATGCGTGTACAGGTACTGGATCGCCACCGCGAGGTAGTGGTTGGGGTTCATCAGGCCGCCGTCGGGCGTGACGATGCCGTGCCGGTCGGCGTCGGCGTCGTTGCCGGTGA
>WOYR01000118.1 GCA_011620705.1 Microbacteriaceae bacterium
ACGCTGTGCCGGGGATCGTGCTGCGGCTGAACGACGCGATCCTCGACCACGCCCCGCTGATCGGGCCGGCCGTCGCGAGCGCGGCGAGCTGGTGGCCGAATCCGGTGCATGACCAGCACCTGGCAGGCGACTTCCTCTGGTTCATCGCCGAGATCGCCGACGTGCCGATCCTGGTGCTGCTCTTCGTACGCTGGACGCGCTCCGAGAAGCGCGAGGAGAAGAAGTTCGACGATCTCAGCGACGAGCAGCTCGAGGAACTGACGCGGCAGCATCTGGCTAACCCACGCGGTTAGCGGCGGCGGCTCGGAGGGTGAGTGCCCGATTCCACGGCCGAGCGGGCGACCATGCGGGCGCGCTCCTCGGCCTCGATCTTGGCGTAGCTTCTGCGCTCGTTGCGATCCGAGTGCAGCACTGCGCGCATGATGAACCAGAACAGCAGGCCGATCACGATCGTGGGCGCGACGGACCACGCGATCCCGCCCCACAGATCCGTCGGCATGGCTCAACACTACGCCGGGCTCAGTGCGCGTTCGCCACGAAGACGACGGCGATGGCGACCAGGATGATGACCAGGCCGGCGATGGCCACGATCCGCGAGCTGCGCCGGTCCATCTCAGCCCTTCGCCAGAATTCCGACGACCCCGGACACCACGAGGGCGATGCCGATCGCAGCCACCACGACCCAGATGACGATACGCATGGCCGTGAGCTTCGCGCGATCGCGCGGCTCCGGCGCCCTCGGCCCTGGCGCGCCCGTCATTTCACCAGCGGGAACAGGATGGTCTCCCGGATCCCCAAACCCGTGATCGCCATGAGCAGGCGGTCGATGCCCATCCCCATGCCCCCGGTGGGCGGCATCCCGTGTTCGAGCGCTCGCAGGAACTCCTCATCGAGCCTCATCGCCTCATCGTCGCCGCGGGCGGCCTGGGCCGCCTGCTCGACGAAGCGCGCGCGCTGGATGACGGGGTCGACCAGTTCCGAGTAGCCGGTGGCGAGTTCGAAGCCGCGGACGTAGAGGTCCCACTTCTCGACGACGCCGGCGATCGAGCGGTGGTCGCGCACGAGAGGACTGGTGTCGACCGGGAAGTCCATGACGAAGGTCGGGCGCACCAGATCCTTCTTGACGAAATGCTCCCAGAGCTCCTCGACGTACTTGCCGTGGGTCGCCAGCGCCACCTCGAGGCCGTTCGCGTCTGCGAGCGCCTTCAACTCGGGCAGCGCCGTCTGCGGGGTGATCGCGACGCCGGATGCCGCGCTCAGCGACTCGTACATGCTGAGGCGGTCCCATCGGCCGCCGAGATCGTACTCGGTGCCGTCCGCCCAGATGACGGTGTGCGATCCGGACACCGCCAGCGCGGCATCCTGGACCAGCTCCTGCGTCAGCTCGGCCATCTGCTCGTAGTCGCCGTATGCCTGGTATGCCTCCAGCATCGCGAACTCGGGGCTGTGCGTGGAGTCTGCGCCCTCGTTGCGGAAGTTGCGGTTGATCTCGAACACCCGCTCGATGCCTCCGACCACTGCCCGCTTGAGGAACAGCTCCGGCGCGATCCGCAGGAACAGCTCGGTGTCGAAGGCGTTCGAGTGGGTGATGAACGGCCGGGCCGTCGCGCCACCGTGAATGGTCTGCAGCATCGGCGTCTCGACCTCGAGGTACCCGTGATCGGCGAAGGTGGCGCGCAGCGAGGCGACGGCCGCGGCACGGGCCCGCACGGTCGCGCGCGCCTGCTCGCGCGTGATCAGGTCGAGGTAGCGCTGGCGCACCCGCGTCTCGTCGCTCAGTTCGCTGTAGAGGTTCGGCAGCGGCAGGATCGCCTTCGATGCGATCTGCCACTCGGTCACCAGGATGCTCAACTCGCCCCGCCGCGAGGAGATGACCTCGCCGCTGACGAAGACGTGGTCGCCCAGGTCGACATCCTCCTTCCAGCGCTCGAGGGATTCCTCGCCCACCTCCGCGAGCGACACCATCGCCTGGATGCGCTGGCCGTCACCGGACTGCAGCGTCGCGAAGCAGAGCTTGCCGGTGTTGCGGAAGAAGACCACGCGGCCGGCCAGGCCGACCGTGACACCGGTCGTGTCGTCCGCCACCAGCTCGCCGAACTCGGCGCGCACGGCGGGGATCGTCGTGGTGATCGGCAGCGACACGGGATACGCGCCCGCCCCGGCGGCGATCAGCCGCTCCCGCTTCGCCAGCCGGACGGCCTTCTGCTCGGCGATGTCCTCGGCGCCGCTCTCGTCGGGCTCGGGGGTCTCGTCGCTCATGCGCGTGCTCAGTTCAGGTAGATGGCATCGTTGTCGATCAGCCGCGCGGCGCCGACCTGCGCCGCGATCAGCACCCGGGCGGGGCCGCGGTAGCCGTCGTCGACGGGCAGGAAGGTGCGCGGATTCACGACCTTGAGGTACTCCAGCCTAACCAGCCGCTCGTCCATGAAGACGGCCTGCGCCGCGGCGAGCACGCTGTCGATCCCCCGATCCGCGGCGGATGCGGCGGCCTCCAGCGCCCTGCTGATCGCCGCCGCCGCGTGACGCTCCTCCGCGTTGAGGTAGCGGTTGCGGCTGCTCAGCGCGAGTCCGTCGTCCGCCCGGACGGTCTCCACCACCTCGACCCGGGTGGCGAAGTTCAGATCGGCGACCATGCGCTGCACGAGGAAGACCTGCTGCGCATCCTTCTGGCCGAAGAGCACGAAATCCGGGCGCGCGATGCCGAGCAGCTTGGCGACGACCGTGAGGACGCCGTCGAAGTGCCCGGGGCGCGAGCGCCCCTCGAAGAGCTCGCCGACCTCGCCCCCGGTCACCTTCACCTGCGTGACCCCGTCGGGATACATCTCGGCGACGGTCGGCGCGAAGACGAAGGCGACGCCGTGCTGCGAGAGCGCCTCGAGGTCCGCGCTGAGATCGCGCGGGTACTCCTCCAGGTCCTCATCGGGGCCGAACTGCAGGGGGTTGACGAAGATGGAGACGACGACCGTGCCGGCGAGTTCCCGCGCACGGTCGATGAGAGCGAGATGGCCCTGATGCAGCGCCCCCATCGTCGGGACCAGGGCGATGGTGCGGCCGCGCAGCTTCTCGCGCAGGGAGTCGATCGTTTCGACCACTTCTGGACGGCCCTCGACGTCGAGCAGGGGCGCGGGGGTGTTCACGGTGCCTCCTCGGCACCCTCCTCCGCGAACGGCGCCAGATCGATCGTAGTCTGCGGCGCGGGGTCGGAATCGGCGCCGGCGAGCGCGTTCTCCACGCTGGAGCGCACCAGGGCGCCGAGCAGCACCCCCGGACGCTCGACCCCGATCTCGCGCAGCATCCCGGCGGCCTGGCCGACGATCGCCGCCGAGAATCCGCGCGCAGTCGCGATCGCCTCCGCATAGGCGGGCCGGTCGGCCTCGGAGATCACGATCGGCTCTGCGCCCATCTCCACGACGAGCGCCTGCGCGATCGGCAGCACGGGGGTGGGCGCGGTCACCGCGCACCATGCGTCGCGCAGCCGAACCAGGTCGACGCTCGTGCCCGTGAAATCCATTGCGGGGTGGATGGCCAGCGGGATGGCGCCTGCCGCCAGCGCGGGTGCCAGCACGCCGGCACCGACACCGGGCGCGGTGTGCGCGACCAGCTGCCCGGGCTGCCAGGCGCCCGTCGCCGCGAGGCCGGAGACCAGGGCCGCGAGCTCGGATTCCGGCACAGCGAGCAGCACGAGTTCGCTGCGCTCCACCACCTCGGGCACGGCGAGGATGGGAACGCCCGGCAGCAGCGCATCTGCGCGCTCGCGGCCGCTCTCGGAGAGGGTGGCGATGCCGACGATCGCATGGCCGGCGCCGCCGAGCGCCGCGCCGAGGACCGCCCCGACCCGGCCCGCGCCGATGATCCCGATGCCGAGACGGCCGTCGCGGTTCGGGGCACGGCCTCCGACCGCCTCGCTCATGGCCGGCCCATTCCCTGCCACCTGGCGCCCTTCACGAGGTGCGCGGCGCTTTCGCGGCGCGCCGCGGCGACCCCGCTCGCGGCGACGTCGCGGAAGAATCCAGCGGCGACCACGGCGTCGAGATCGTCGAGCGTCGCGCGGATCGGCCCCGGCACCGTGTGGACGTGGACGTCGGCGAGCCGCAGCAGCCGCAGCAGCGGGCCCTGGTGCAGCGCGACGCTCTGCATGCGCGCCGCCGGCACGACGACGAGCTGGCGCCAGATCGCGCCGCGGCGCAGCAGCACCGCGTCCTGTTCGAGTGCGAAACCGTTGCGGTGCCACGAGAACCACCGCAGGACCGCAGCCCGGCGCGGCGACCCTGTGTATCCGTCACCGGAGCGGGCAGGAGCGAGCCCCGCCTCGAGCAGCGGGCGGGACGCCTCCTCCACGACGCCGGGGAGCACGAGGGCGAGCACCCGGAACACCTCGGCGCGCGTGCCAACCGGGAGGATCGTGGTGGTGCGGCGGCCGCCCTCCTGCCGGTCGGAATGGGATGCGAGGTTGATCCTCACCTCCCACCAGTCGGCGGGGCGCCACAGCAGCGGCTGGCGGATCTCGACCGAATGGATGCGGCCGGGCGGCAGCGTCTCGTTGCTGGTGGAGAGCAGCCCGTAGCCGACCCTCACCCCGTCGGGCGTCGCCGCGATCGAGTAGCGCAGCGAGCGCGAGAAGCGCCGAACGATCTGCGAGCCGACGCCGAGCAGCAACGGCACGATGCCGAACAGCACGAAGAAGGCGTGGGCGGCGCTCGCCAGCACGACGGCCGCGATCACCAGCAGCACGAAGACCACCGTGCGGTCGTGCAGCAGCGTCGAGCCGAGCAGGCGTCCGGGATGCATCTGCACGACGGCTGCAGGGGGTGCGAGCCGCGGGTCCCGCTCCGGGGCCATGAACTCGCGGGCCCGCTGCGCCACGATTCCGCTCAGGGAGCCGTCGTGCTCGGGCGCCGCTCCCCCGGCCGCGCGCTGCTCCGCTGCAGCCGCCGACGGCGAGCCGGCCGACAGCGCGCCAGATGCGAGCTGCAGGATCACCTGGCGCAGGGCATCCGCGTTGCGGCCGGAGAGGTAGGCGAGCTGCACGTTCGCGTCGTGGCCGGCGACATCGATGTCGAGCCGCGCAGCGCCGAACAGCCTCGCGAACAGCGGCCTGCTGACGTTGATGCCCTGAATGCGGTCCAGCCGCCCGCGCCGGTTGGTGCGGAACAGGATGCCGCTGCGCACCTCCACCACCTCCTCGGTGATCCGGAAGCTGCGCACCCGCCAGCTCAGCCAGAAGGCCACGATGATCACGATCAGCACGACGAGCACCACCAGCAGCGCGGCCGGGATCAGGCCGCGCCGCACGATGAGGTCGATCGGGTCGCCGGGCGGCGCGTCCCCTGGACCGGCCCCGAGGAACAGTCCGAGGATGCGCTCGCGCAGATTGGCGAGCACGAAGCCCGCGATCGCCACGAAGGCGAAACCGCCTCGCAGCAGCGGGGTGGCGGGATGCAGCCGGTGCCATTCCCCGTCGGCGAGGTCGATGGCGGCCGGCGGGATCTCCGGCCCCCGCGAGCCGGGAACCGGCCCGCTCACAGGCCCGCCCGGCGTGTCTCCGCCAGTTCCACGAGCCGATCGCGGAACTCCTCGGCCTCGGCCATCGGCAGTCCGGGCACGGTCACGCTGCTCGCGGCTGCGGCCGTCACCAGCTTGACCTCTGCCAGGCCGAGCGCGCGATCCAGCGGACCGCGGTTGATGTCGACCAGCTGCATGCGCCCGTACGGCACGGCGACGAAGCGCTGGAACATGATCCCCCGCCGGACCAGCAGGTCGTCATCGCGCAGCCGGTAGCCGATGGCGCGCACCCGGCGCGGGGTGAACGCGGCGACGACCACCGCGATGACCAGCACGACCACGGGGATCGCGAGCAGTCCGGGCAGTCGGGCGAGCAGGAACGGCACAGAGGAGGCGGCCGTCAGGACCAGCCCCGAGATGATGCTGCCCACCAGATCGACCCACAGGTAGCGCGACGAGACGCGGCGCCACTCGCCCGGCACCGGATCCAGCCCGCCCCTCGGGGTGAGGGGCAGGGCGGCGCGAGGCTCCGGATGCTGCGTCACGGGATCCACGCTGCTCACAGGTGCACGCGCTCCGGCCCGTGGTCGGGATGGTCGTCATCGTCGTCCCGTGGCGGAACCCGGCAGAGGAACTCGCCGATGAGCCCGCCGGCCAGCAGCAGCACGGCTCCGCCCAGGGTCGCGAGCACCCGGAGGAGCGAGTCCGGGGTGACGGTTCCTGCGTGGATCAGCAACTCGATCACGAGGCCGAGGCCGAGGCCGGTCAGAAGCGCCCCTGCCAGCGCCGATGCCTTGCCGAGCACGACGACCCTGGTCGCGTAGAACGAGTCGACCCGCTGCCGGAGCGCGCCATGCGTCGCCCGGTACACGGGGACCGCCAGGATGACGACCACGACGCCGATCAGGGCGAGCGTGGCTCCGAAGGTGTACTCGGGGCGGAACTTCGGCAGGCTCGCAGCGGCCAGGCCGATCTGCACGAGAAAGCCGACGACCGTGCCGATCACGGCCAGGGGCACGAGGGTGGCGGGTCCGGTGCGTTTCACGGGGCTCCGTTCAGGCCTGCAACGAGCTCGGCGACCCGACCGCGGCCGGGGAGCACGGCGTCCGGGTCGACCTCGAGCCATGGCACGAGCACGAAGTCGCGCTCGAAGGCGCGCGGATGCGGCAGCGTGAGCCGGGGCGAGGTGCTGACGATGCCCGCGAAGTCCACGATGTCGAGATCGAGGGTGCGGTCGCCCCATCGCTCGGCCCGGACGCGGCCGTGCGCCCGCTCGATCCCGTTCAGCACTGCGAGCAGGGCATCCGGGGTGAGGGTCGTGGTGATCAGCGCGACGGCGTTCAGGTAGGCGGGCGCGTCGTGGTCCACGCCGGACGGCTTCAGAGCCGGCGTCTCGATCACCGAGGAGATCGCGGTGAGTTCGACGCCGTCGGTGTCCGCGAGCTCGCGGGTCGCCGCGAGCATGGTGGCCCGGCGGTCGCCGAGGTTGGCTCCGATGGCGATGACGGCGGGAGCCCTGATCAGCCGCTTCGTCACGCTCATGCCCCGCGCCCCCGGATGATGGTGACGCTCACGTCGTCGAAGGGCACCGCGATCGGCGCGTTCGGCTTGTGCACGACGACCTCGACGAGCAGCGCCGGCGGATGCTCGAGCACCACCGCGGCGACGCGCTCTGCCACCGTCTCGATCAGGTCGACCGGATCCCTCTCGACGGCGCGCACGATCTGCTCGGCCAGCTCGCCGTAGTCGATCGTCGCGGCCAGCTCGTCGCCGGTGCCCGCCTCGCGCAACGAGAGGTGCACGGTCACGTCGATCAGGAAGAACTGCCCGTTGGCCCTCTCGTGCTCGAGCACGCCGTGGAAGGCCCAGGCGCGCAGCCCGGTGAGGGTGATCGCGTCGACGCGGTTCGGGTCGGCGCGGTCCATGCCGGCGCGGTTCATGTCGCGGCTCCCGCCTGCCAGCGCTCGACGACGCTGAGCGCGAGACGGGTGGACGGCACATCATGCACCCGCACGGCCCACACGCCGGACCGTGCGGCCAGCGCGCTGATCACGGCGGTCGGAGCATCCCGCTGCTCCATCGGCGCGCCCTTGGGCAGCAGCTTGCCGAGGAAGCGCTTGCGCGATGCGCCGATCAGCAGCCGGTGGCCAAGAGAGCCGAACTCCTCGATGCGGCCGAGCAGCTGCCAGTTGTGCTCCGACTTCTTGGCGAATCCGAGACCGGGGTCGAGCACCAGCTGCGCGGGCTGCACGCCCTGCACGATCAGGGTGGCGATGCGGTTCTTCAACTCGTTGCGCACCTCGGCGACGACATCGCGGTAGTCGGCCTCGGCATCCGCCCCGCCCTCGCGCCAGTGCATCACGATGTAGGGCACCCCGGTTTCGGCGATCACCCTGCCCATGCCCTCGTCGCCGAGCCCGCCGGTCACATCGTTGACCAGCAGCGCGCCGGCATCGATCGCCGAGAGCGCGACCTCGGCGTGCCGGGTGTCGATGCTGACCGGGACGCCGCGCGCCACCAGCTCGCGCACCACCGGCAGCACCCGGGCGCGTTCGGTCTTCACGTCGACGGGGGAAGCACCCGGGCGCGTGGACTCGCCGCCCACGTCGACGATGCTCGCGCCCTGCGCCACCAGTTCGACGCCGTGCGCGACCGCGGCGTCCACGCTCTCGAAGGCGCCGCCGTCGCTGAACGAGTCGGGCGTGACATTGAGGATGCCCATGATCTGGGGAAGGTCGGTCATCAGGGCTCTACATTCCCACGGATGCGGCTGGGCCCGCGGATGCGGCACCGATGAGAGCCATCACCTCGCCGCGGGCGGCCGGCTCTCGCAACCGGCCCCGGCTCGCGACGGTCACCGTGGAGCTGCCGGCCTGCCGGGAGCCGCGTGCGCTCACGCAGGAGTGCCGCGCGTCGAGGACGACGAGCACCCCGCGAGCGCCCAGCCCCTCCTCCAGCGCGGAGGCGATCTCCTCGCCGAGCCGCTCCTGCAGTTGCGGCCGCGCGCTCAGGATCTCCACCACCTGCGGCAATCGGCCCAGCCCCACGATCCGATCGCCGGGCAGGTAGGCGAGGTGGGCGACGCCCGTGAACGGCAGCAGATGGTGCTCGCAGATCGAGCGGAAGGCGATGTCGCGCAGCAGGACGAGCTCGCCGAGCTGCCGGGCTCCGGCCGAGAACTCGGCCGCGGTCTCGGCGCGGTCCGTCTCGGAACCCTCGCGCAGGGGCTGCAGCGGATCCTGCCCGATGCCGGCGAAGAACTCGGCGTACGCCTCGGCGACGCGCCTCGGAGTCGCCGCAAGACCGGGCCGGGACGCGTCCTCCCCGATGGCGGCGAGAAGTTCGGCCACGGCCGCCTCGATGCGTCCGGAGTCGATCACGGCCCTCCTAGGCGGTCGCGATTCCGGGGGTCTTGCGCGGACGCGTCGTGCGCTTCGGGCGCGACGGGGTCGAGTCGACCCCACCATCCACGACGCCCTCGTCGACGGCCGCTTTCGCGGCGATCTTGATCGGGGGCAGGTCGCTGATCGGCCGCTTCGTGCTGGACAGCCATTGCGGGCGCTCCGGCAGGCGCTTCACCTGGGCGAAGATCGCGGCGAGCTGGTCATGATCCAGCGTCTCCTTCTCCATCAGCTCCTTGGCGAGGTTGTCCAGGATGTCGCGGTTCTCGTTGAGCACCTGCCAGGCCTCATCGTGGGCCTGCTCGATCAGCTGGCGGACCTCGAGGTCGACCTTCTCGGCGATCTCCTCCGAGTAGTCGCGCTGGTGACCCATGTCCCGGCCGAGGAAGACCTCGCCCTGCGACTGGCCGAGCTTGACCGAGCCGATGGCCGCGCTCATCCCGTATTCGGTGACCATCTTGCGGGCGATGCTGGTCGCCTTCTCGATGTCGTTGCTCGCGCCGGTGGTCGGATCGTGGAAGACGATCTCCTCGGCGACGCGGCCGCCCATGGCGTAGGCCAGCTGGTCGAGCAGCTCGTTGCGGGTCACCGAGTACTTGTCTTCGAGGGGGAGCACCATCGTGTAGCCGAGGGCGCGGCCGCGCGGCAGGATCGTCACCTTGGTCACCGGGTCGGTGTGCCGCATCGAGGCCGCCGCGAGCGCGTGCCCTCCCTCGTGGTACGCCGTGATGAGCTTCTCCTTGTCGTTCATCAGGCGGGTGCGGCGCTGCGGGCCGGCCATGACGCGGTCGACCGCCTCGTCCAGCGCGCGGTTGTCGATCAGCTGCGCATTGCTGCGCGCGGTGAGCAGTGCCGCCTCGTTGAGCACATTGGCCAGGTCCGCTCCGGTGAAGCCAGGCGTCTTGCGGGCCAGCACCTCCAGGTTGACGCCCTTCGCCATCGGCTTGCCCTTGGCGTGCACGGTCAGGATCTTCTCACGGCCCCTCAGGTCGGGGGCGTCGACGCCGATCTGGCGGTCGAAGCGGCCCGGGCGCAGCAGCGCGGGGTCGAGGATGTCGGGGCGGTTGGTGGCCGCGATCAGGATGACGTTGGTCTTGACGTCGAATCCGTCCATCTCCACCAGCAGCTGGTTCAGCGTCTGCTCGCGCTCGTCGTGCCCGCCGCCGAGGCCGGCTCCGCGGTGGCGGCCGACCGCGTCGATCTCGTCGACGAAGATGATCGCGGGGGAGTTCTGCTTGGCCTGCTCGAAGAGGTCGCGGACCCGGCTCGCGCCGACCCCGACGAACATCTCGACGAAGTCCGAGCCCGAGATCGCGTAGAACGGCACGCCCGCCTCGCCGGCGACCGCGCGGGCCAGCAGGGTCTTGCCCGTCCCGGGAGGGCCGTACAGCAGCACGCCCTTCGGGATGCGGGCCCCGACCGCCTGGAAGCGCGAAGGGTCCTTGAGGAAGTCCTTGATCTCCTCGAGCTCCTCGACGGCCTCGTCGGACCCCGCGACGTCCGCGAAGGTGACCTTCGGGGTCTCCTTGGACACCAGCTTCGCCTTCGACTTGCCGAACTGCATGACGCGGTTGCCGCCGCCCTGCATGCTCGAGAGCAGGAACCAGGCGAACAATCCGACCAGCAGGATCGGAGCGAGGATGCCGAGCAGGCTCAGGAACCAGTTGTTCGACGGCGGGACATCGTCGTACTTGGCCTTGCTGGCATCCACCGCCGCGACCACGTCGGCGCCGCGGGCTGCGACATAGTTGAACTGCACCGTCGTGCCGAGGTTCGACCCGGACGGGTCGGTGTACGCCTTGCTCAGGGTGAGGTCGACGCGCTGATCGCTGTCGAGGATCTTCGCCGTCTTGACCGTGCTGCCGTCGAGCAGCTGCAGGCCCTCCTCGGTGGTGATCTGGCGCGAGCCCGTTCCGCTCAGCAGATTGAACCCGATCAGGAGCGCGGCCACACCGAGCAGGATGTAGATCAGCGGGCCGCGAAGAATGCGTTTGAAGTCCATAAGTCGTCGGGCGCCGCCCGATCCTCCCTCAGAAGCGTGACTGTCAGGGTACCGCGCCGCGCCTCGGCGCCCTCTGAGTGTTCGCCGCAGGAGTAACCGGCAGGAGTAACCGTCAGGAGTACACGTGCGGCGCCAGCACGGCCACCGCGCGCAGGTTGCGGTAGCGCTCGGCGTAGTCGAGGCCGTAGCCGACGACGAAGGCGTTCGGGATGTCGAAGCCCACGTACTTCGCGTCGATGTGCACCTTCTCGGCTTCCGGCTTGCGCAGCAGCGCGCAGATCTCGAGGGATGCCGGATTCCGGCTCGCGAGATTGGCTCTCAGCCACGACAAGGTCAGGCCGGAGTCGACGATGTCCTCCACGATCAGCACATTCCGGCCCTGGAGCTCGGTGTCGAGGTCCTTCACGATGCGCACCACGCCGCTGGACTCGGTGCTGCTCCCGTACGAGCTCACCGCCATCCAGTCCATCTCGACGTCGCGGCAGAGTTCGCGCGCCAGGTCGGCCATCACCATGACCGCGCCGCGCAGCACCCCGACGAGCAGCAGGTCGCGGCCCTCGTAGTCGGCCTCGATGCGGCGGCACAGCTGCGCGATCCTGGCCTGCAGCTGCTGCTCGGTGTAGAGCACCTCGCTGAGGTCCCCCTCGACGTCACGCGGTTCCATCGCTGCCTCTCGTCTCACTGCCTCTGCTGAGGAAATACAGCCGTCCGTCTCGCCGAACCACCCTAACGCCCGGCAGATCGACCCCCGCCTGCCCGTGCCAATCGGTCACCAGCCGGCTCGCCTCCAGGGTCTGCTGCCTGCTGAGCGCCACCCCGAACTCGCTCGACACGGCGAGCCGGATCAGGCGCTGCCGGAGCGCCGGCGGGTTCGCGGCCAGCGCAGGGACGTCGAGCGAGATGCCCGCCTCCGCGTGCTCCGCCAGGTCCTCCGCCAGTTCCTCCGCGAAGGAATCGAGAGCGTCCTCGTCCTCGCGCAGCTGCTCCGCGGTGCGGGCGAGGGCTTCGGCGACGCCCGGTCCGAGCTCCGCCTCGAGCAGGGGCAGCACGGTCTGCCGCACGCGCACCCGGGTGAAGGCGGGGTCGGCGTTCTGCGGGTCGGTCCATGGCTGGAGCCCGGCATCCGCGCAGGCCTGCACCGTCGTCGATCGACGGATGCCGAGCAGCGGCCGCCGATACCGCCCGCGTTCGCGCGGCATCCCCTGCAGGCTCGCGGCGCCGCTGCCGCGCGCCAGGCCGAGCAGCACGGTCTCCGCCTGGTCGTCGAGGGTGTGGGCGAGCAGCACGGCGGCCGCCCCCAGCTCGGATGCCGCGCGCTCGAGAGCCGCATAGCGCGCGGTGCGAGCGGCAGCCTCCGGGCCCGCGCCCTGCGCTCCGCGGCCGGCGCCGACCTCCACGCGCTCCACCCGGACCGGCGCGAGGCCGAGCCCGGACGCCTGGGCAGCGGCTCGAGCCGCGACATCCGCCGATCCGGCCTGCAGCCCGTGGTCGACGATCACGGCGCCCGCGCGCACGCCCGCCCGCGGCGCCTCGAAACCGGTGGCTGCTGCCAGCGCCAGCGAGTCGGGCCCTCCGCTGAGGGCGACGAGCGCGAGCGCGCCGGGCGCCAGCCCCTCGAGCGCGCCGCGCACCGCGCGCCGCACATCGGCGATCGCGGGTGTCAGTCGGGGGCGATCAGGCATCGGCTAACGTTATTGCGTCATCCGACCACGCCAGTGAGGAACCCGAGGAGAAGCCGCCATGGCCGACTACGCCGCCATCATCGAGATCCCGAAGGGCAGCCGCAACAAGTACGAGGTCGACCACGAGACCGGTCGCGTCTTCCTCGACCGCGTGCTGTACACGAGCTTCGTGTACCCGACCGATTACGGCTTCTTCGAGAACACGCTCGGGCTCGACGGCGACCCGGTGGACGTCCTGGTGCTGCTCGACTTTCCGCTCTTCCCCGGCGTCGGCCTGAAGGTGCGCCCGGTGGGCGTGTTCAACATGACGGATGACGGCGGCAGCGACGCCAAGGTGATCGCGGTCCCGGCGAAGGACCCGCGCTGGGACTGGATCCAGGATGTCGACGACATCCCGGAGTACACCCGCAAGGAGATCGAGCACTTCTTCGAGCACTACAAGGACCTCGAACCCGGCAAGTGGGTCAGGACCGAGGGCTGGGGAGACGCCGCAGAGGCCGAAGCCGTGATCGCAGCGGGACTCGCCGCCTACGTTCCTCCCGCCGGGCACTAGCCCCTCGGAGCCCGGAGCCGGGGTTGTGCGAGTCACGCTGAAAGCGGTCATCGCCCCGGACTCGTTCAAAGGATCGCTGGATGCCGCGGCCGCGGCCGCGGCGATCGGCAGCGGCTGGCGCGCCGTGCGCCCGCTCGACGAGGTGGTGCTGCTGCCGCAGGCCGACGGCGGGGAGGGGACCCTCGACGCGATCGCGACCGCGGTTCCCGGCTCTCGGCTGCGCGATGCCGGCCCGGTGACGGGTCCGGACGGCCGCCCTGTCGAGGGGCACTGGCTGGAGCTGCCCGACGGAACGGCGGTCGTGGAGCTGGCGCTCAGCTCCGGCCTGCCGCTCATGGGCGTGCCAGACCCGCTGGGTGCCACCACCCGCGGACTCGGCGAGGTGATCGCGGCGGCCCTCGACGCGGGTGCGGCCGCCCTCGTGATCGGTCTGGGCGGCTCGGCCTCGACCGACGGCGGCACGGGAGCGCTCCGGGCGCTGGGTCTCGAACTGCTCGATGCCGCGGGATCCCCGCTCGCCGACGGCGGCGGCGCGCTCGGGCGGCTGGCCCGGGTGGATGTCTCCCGCCTCCGACCACCACCGCCCCTCGGGGTCCGGCTGCTCGGCGACGTCACCGCGCCCCTGCTCGGCCCGGCCGGTGCTGCCGCGGTCTTCGCCCCGCAGAAGGGCGCGTCCGCCGCCGAGGTGGCAGCGCTCGAAGCCGGCCTCACCCGCTTCGCCGATGTCCTCCGCGGCACGCCGGTGGCGGCGGCCCGTCCGCCGCAACCGGAGCGGATCCCGGGTGCGGGGGCGGCCGGCGGCACGGGGTTCGGCTTCCTGGCCCTGTGGGGTGCCGTGGTCGAGGCGGGATCGGCGGCGATCGCCGAGCTGACCGGGCTCGCGGCGGCAGCGGCATCCGCGGATGCCGTGCTCACCGGCGAGGGCCGCTACGACGCCACCTCCAGCACCGGCAAGGTCGTGGGCAGCACCCTGTCGCTCGTCGACCGCGCCGTCGCCGCCGGGGCGAGCGCCCGCGCCGGGGTCATCGCCGGCAGCTTCGCCTCGACACCCGTCACCCCGGCGGGCCGCGCGGTCTGGAGCGCGAGCCTGGTCGAGCTCGCAGGGTCTCTGGAGGCGGCGCTCGACGACCCGGCCCGGTGGCTCTACGCCGCCGGCATCGCGGCGGCGAGCGCCTGGGGAAGCACAGACCCGGACGGGGACTCGGGCGGGGACTAGCCGGTCGGCCGCCCGACGTACGGCATCAGGTCGCCGTAGCGGATCGCCACGATGCGCACCGGGACGCCGGGTCGTGGCGCCTCGATCATCCGCCCGCCTCCGAGCGCCATCGCCACGTGGTACATGTCGCCGCCGCCGTCCGTGTAGAACAGCAGATCCCCCGGCGCCACCTGGCTGAAGTTCACCAGCTTGCCCTCGGAGCGCATGGTGTTGTACTGGTTGGTCGCCGAGTGCGTCCCGATGTACACGCCGACCGCGCGGTACGACATGAGCGTCAGCCCTGAGCAGTCCCAGTAGGTGGGGCCCGCGCCGCCGAGCGCGTACGGCTTGCCGAGTTGCGCTTCGGCGAAGGAGATCGCTCCCGCCACGGCGGCGGCGACCGGCTGCCCGGGGTTCGGGTTGATGATGGGCGCGCTCGGCGGGGTCTTGACGGCGTTCTGCCGCGCCTCCTCCTCGAGCCCGAGCTGGTACTGGGCCTCGGTCGCCGCCGTGGTGTTCTTCAGCGCGGCGAGCTGCGCGTACATGGTCGTGGCGGCGGTCTGCTGTTCCGCGAGCTGCGCCGTCGCGGCATCCGATGCCTTCTTCGCGGCGTCATCCGCGGCCTGGGCGTCGGCGGCGAGCGATCTGCGCTTCGTCTCCGCGGTCTTCGCGTCGGCTGTCAGCGAGGAGAGGGCGTTCTTGTCGAACTGCGCCTGCTTGAGGATCTGCTCCGATGACTGGCTCAGCCTGCTGGCGGTGCCGAGGGTCGCGAGCAGCTGGTCCGTGTTCTTGGCGGAGCCGAAGAGCACCCCCAGCGAGATGCTGCCGCCCCCGGTCTGCGCGAGCTGGGCGATGAGGGCCGAGGCGCGCGCGGACGACTTGGCAGCCTTGGTCTGCGCGGCATCCACCTGCCCCTGCAGCATGGCCGTCTTCTCGGCGGCCGCGTCGAGCGCATTGCGCGCCTGGTTGTAGAGCTCGGCCTTCTGCGCGGCCACCTTGCCCAGTGCGTCCGCCTGCACCGACAGTTGGTTCAGGATGCCCTGGATCCTGGTCACTTCGGCCTGCTTCGAAGCCTGGTTGGCCTGGGCCTTCTGCACGTCGCCCCAGCTCGGGTAGTCGACGGTGGGCGCGACGGCGACGGCGGGCGCTGCACCGACGGCAGGCGCTGCACCGACGACCGGAGCGGCCTGGGCGGACGATGCCGAGGGCACGACGAGGGCGAACCCCGCCATGACGGCGATTCCTGCGGACACGGCAGCAGCCGCCGCCCCCACGGGGCGTCTGCGCACGAGCATCAGCGATCCGTGCCGTCCGGTCGGCGCAGCGGCCGATGATGAGAGGTGTTACGAGCCAAGAGTGATCCCCCGATCACGCATGAACGGCAGCGGGTCGGTCAATGCCCCGTTGATCCGCACCATGAAGTGGAGGTGGCATCCGGTCGACCCCCCGGTCGACCCCACCTTCGCGATCTGCTGACCGGGAGCGACGTGCTGCCCGATCCTCACCAGGATACCGCCTGCGATGATGTGGCCATAGCCCGTCGTGACCCCGCCGCCGTTGTCCAACTGGATGAAGTTCCCCAGGTCGCCGTTCGGTCCGGCGTAGATGACGGTGCCGGAGTGCGCTGCGTAGATGGGGGCGCCGCAGCCGGTGCCCGAGATGTCCTGCCCGCTGTGCAGCTTCCAGATGAGGTAGATCGGGTGGAAGCGCATGCCGAAGCGGTCGCCGAGGTAACCGTTCGCCGGGTTCGCCCAGCCGGATGCGCTGACCACGCCGGCCGCGCCGGGACCCCACTTCGCCACCAGGGCGGCGTTGTAGTCGGCGAGGGTCGCGTCCCGGTGCTGGGTGAGCACCGACAGCTTGGCCTCGAGCTGCGCCTCGGCGTCCTGCTGCGCCTGGAGCGCGGCTGCCGCGGCGTCGGCGGCTGCCTGCGCGGCGGCGAAGGCCGCCTGCGCCGCGTCTTTCAGCTTCGCGAGGATCTGCTTGGCGGCATCCGCCTGGTCGGTGAGGGCCTGCGCGCTCTTCTGCAGCTGCAGAGCCTTCGCGTACACCTGCTTCGAGCGGTCGCTGATCTGGCTCATGTAGCTCAGGCGCGAGAGCAGGGAGTCGGCCTGGCCGGCGTCGCCGAGCAGGCTGGCGGTGAGGGAGTCGCTTCCGGCGGTCTTGCTGACCTTGGCCAGCAGCTGGCCTGCGGTCTTCTTGGCGCTGTCCGCCTGCTTCTGCGCGGTGTCGGCCTGCGCCTGCAGATTCTCGGTGGTGTACTGCTGAGCGTCATAGGCGTCCTGCGCCTTGCCGTAGCTGACGCCCTTCGCATCGGCGTCGGCCTGCGTCCGGTCGACGTCGGCCTGCAGTGATGCGAGCTGCGCCTTGAGTTTCGCGACGAGGCCCGCTGTCGCATCGACACTGGCCTGCGCCGCCGCGACGTCGTCCCAGGTGACGTCGGGGGGCGGGTCGGCGGTGACCGCCGTCGGCGCGAGACTCGTGGCGGATGCCGCGTAGCTGGGCGCCACGACGCCTCCTGCCAGCACGGGCAGGAGGGCGAATGCGGCGATCGCGGCCGTGACGCGGGTGCGCGCCATCCGGGCACGGCCCCCGCTCGGCGCCGTCCCCTGAGGCGCCGTCCCCTGAGGCGCCGTCGTGCGCACACGAGTGCGCCCCCACCGACTGGTCATGATCTCCCCGCATCCTGCGCCGTCACGGCCGAACCGCTCGAGTCACACAGATAACATTGTCAACACTAGCAACACCCCTGGGATCGTTCCAGGGGTGGGATCGCCGCACGCTGGAGCCGGGTGCGCGGACAACCCTCGACAACGGGTTGAACCTAACCCGCTCAGGGTCGCCAGCCCGGTTGATTCGGCCGTTTCGACGGTTCCGGGCGACGGCGCGGCCGTCGACGCGTGATTGGCATTTCGGACCCGCCGCCCGTATGCTTGACCCTCGGTTGCTCTGCGGTTCATCCGGCACGGCCCCATCGTTTAGTGGCCTAGGACACCGCCCTTTCACGGCGGCAGCACGGGT
>WOYR01000250.1 GCA_011620705.1 Microbacteriaceae bacterium
ACGGTGGCGGCCGCTCCCACGGTGTCGGCGATGGTGCGCCCCAGATCGGCATCCACCTGGGTCCAGTACCAGATGAAACGCTCCTTGATCCGGTCGACGGTGAGGGCGTGATACTGGCCGATCAGCACCTCGTGAAAACGCTCCTTGGCCGCATCGTCGAAGACCTCCCGGTAGAGGGTGCCCGCCTGCCCGAAATCGTCATCCTCGCGGTGGAGTGTCTGCGCCGCGCGGATCAGCGCGCCGTCGGTCTCCCAGCTGCCCTCCCCGGCCCGGGCGGGATCGGCTCGAGGCCCGTCGAACGAGTTCGGCGCGTAGCTGGGCACGGTAGCATCACTGAACTGGTAGCGCATGCTGCCCTCGTGCTGGTAGTTCTGCGCCTGGGAGGCGTGCGGCTGATTGACCGGCAGCTGGTTGTAGTTGGTTCCGATGCGGTTCCGATGCGCGTCCGGGTAGGCGAACACTCGCGCCATCAGCATCTTGTCGGGACTGATCCCCACACCCGGCACCAGGTTCGACGGTGAGAAGGCGGCCTGCTCGATCTCGGCGAAGAAGTTCTGCGGGTTCCGAGCGAGGCTGAAGTGCCCGACCTTGATCAGCGGATAGTCGGAGTGCGGCAGGACCTTCGTGATGTCGAAGGGATTGAAGCGGTAGCCGGCCGCCTCGCCGTAGGGCATCACCTGCACGAAGACGTCCCAGATCGGATGCTGACCGCGCTCGATGGCTTCGTACAGGTCGCGGCGGTAGTAGTCGGCGTCGCTGCCGGCCAACTGCTCCGCCTCCGCGGCGTCGAGCCGCTCCACGCCCTGGCGGGACTTGAAGTGGTACTGCACCCAGAAGCGCTCGCCCTCGGCATTGATCCACTGGTAGGTGTGCGAGCCGTAGCCGTTCATGAAGCGCCATGACTTCGGGAGTCCGCGATCGCCCATCAGATAGGTGACCTGGTGCGCGGACTCCGGAGACAGGGTCCAGAAGTCCCATTGCATGTCGGCGTCACGCAGACCGGACCCGCCGAGTCGCTTCTGCGAGTGGATGAAATCGGGGAACTTCATCGCGTCGCGGATGAAGAACACCGGGGTGTTGTTGCCCACGATGTCGTAGTTGCCCTCGGACGTGTAGAAGCGCAGAGCGAAGCCGCGCACATCGCGCCAGGTATCGGGTGAGCCCTGCTCGCCTGCCACCGAGGAGAACCGCGCCAGCATCTCGGACCTGGTGCCCGGCTGGAAGACGGCGGCACGGGTGTACCGGGAGACGTCCTCGGTCACCACGAACTCCCCGAAGGCTCCCCCGCCCTTGGCGTGCGGGTTGCGCTCCGGCACACGTTCCCGGTTGAACGAGGCGAGCTTCTCGACCAGTTGATGATCGTGCAGGGCGGTGACGCCGTCCGGTCCAGTAGTGAGTGACGTGTCGTCGCTCGCTAGCGGTGCCCCGCTCTGAGTGGTGGTGGGATTCGACACTTCCGACGATGAACTCATATTTGGACCGTACATCATCACCGACCGTCATCACCTGCCTGTTCCGCTGACGAGACCAGTTCACGCTCGTCGCCGCTGGGAGGCGAGGTCAGGCGCTGATGATCTGCCGCGCCCCGACCTCTGCCTCGCTCAGATCGCCGGTCTGCCCGAGCCGGTGCGCACGACGGCCGGTCGCCCACTGGGAGAGGAGGAACGCCGCGAGCGCGAGGGTGCCGATCCCGATCTTGACCGGCCACGGCGACGGCTGCCGGGTGACGACGCCCCCGATGATCCCGGAGCACAGCAGCGAGAGCACCAGGCCGAAGACGATGGCGCAGAAGGCGCGGCCGTCCTCGGCGAGGACAGCTCCAGCTGGCCGCGCGGTGCGATGTACAGGAAAAATGCCGCCCACCAGGCCCAGCCCGGCGAGCAGCGCGTTGTGGGTCCACACCTCGGCGGTGAACCCGGCAGGAGAGTTGTCGGAGCAGTAGTTCACGAACTGGTTGTCGACGAAGTCCTTGAGCTTGCCGGGCGATCCGAGGGCGGCGAGCGCGCGGGGGGTCGCCCACGCCGCGTAGACGGCCCTCGGTTCGCGCGTTCGGTTCGCCCCGCTCCTTCACTCGTTCCTTCACAGAACACACTTTCGTGACTTCTCCACCAATGTGTGAGTCTTACTAGTAATCATGTTCGGCTCATGGGAGAATCGCCTTATGCCCACTACCGCGACCGTGCACCTCGAGGTCCCCGACCTCGAGGGCATCGAGAGCGCCGATGATCAGCAGCTCATGCAGACGATGCAGCAGTGGTCGCGCGCCCGACGGGTGGTCGACGCGGGTCTGGCGAAGCTGGCAGGAGTGGTCGCTGCACGGTCCTCCGTCGAACTCGGCTACAGCGGGCTCGCGCAGCGCCAGGGTGCTCGCACCGCCGACGCCCTGGTATCGCAACTGACCGGCACCTCCGGCGCCGAGGCCCGCGCGATCACCTCGGTCGGCGTCGCCCTCACTTCGCCCGAGCCCTGGCTGACCGGGGTCGCGAACGGGGTCGCCCAGGGCGAACTGTCCATCGGCGCAGCGGCGGCGATCAGCACCGGGCTCGGGACTCCCTCCCCCGCCGTCGCCGCCGAAGATCTCGCCGACGCGGCTCGTGAGCTGGTCGACGCCGCCGGCTCCCTCCCGCCCGAGAAGGTCGCCCGCCGCGCCCGAGAGCTCCGCGACGAACTCGACGAAGCCGGCGTCGCCGACCGCGAAGCGGCGCTGCGCGGCAAGCGGTTCCTGCGGCTGATCCCGCAGTCGGACGGGATGACGCGGCTGATCGGCCTGCTCGACCCCGAATCCGCGGCCCTGGTCACCGACGCGGTGGATGCCGTCACCTCACCCCGCCGGGGCGGCCCCCGCTTCGTCGATCCCGACGCGGCCGCGCGCGCCGACGCGGTCGTCGCTGACGCCCGGAGCACCGAGCAGCTCGCCCTGGACGCCCTCGTGGAGATGGTCCGCATCGCCGCGGCCGCCGACAGCGGGCGGGTGTTCGGCGTCCGCGCGCCCGCCGTGCGCGTGCACGTCTCGCTGAGCGACCTCGATCGACGCGCGGGCGCGGCCCACCTCGAGGGCCAGACCAGCGCGGTTTCGGTGGCCACCGCCGAGCGGAACGCCTGCGCCGATGGATACCTGCCGATCCTCTTCGGTGATGACGATCATCCGCTCCGCCTCGGACGCCGACGGCGCCTGTTCAGCGAGCACCAGCGCGTTGTGCTCGCCGCGATCTGGGGCGGATGCGGCCACCCGGGATGCGACCGGCCGCCCTCCTGGACGGAGGCGCACCACATCGACGAGTGGAAGCGCAACCATGGCAGGACCGATGTCGCCGACGGAATCCTCCTCTGCCGGTACCACCATCTGATGATGCACAACAACGGATGGAGCGTCCGACGATCGGGAAGCGACTACCTGCTGCTCCCGCCACCCGGCGACGCGCTGCATCCACAGCCGATCCCGCTTGCGCCGAAGAATCCGGTGCACCGCCGCGCGCTGGCAGGCAGCGGGGCCGGTCGATATCGACGGGGTGAGGCGTCGGCCGGGGC
>WOYR01000186.1 GCA_011620705.1 Microbacteriaceae bacterium
CCTGCGTGATCGCGGTGTCGGGGGTCATGGCTGCGTCAGCCCCCAGTTCCATCGCGAGGTGGACTTTGTCGGGCTGTGAGTCGATACCGACGACCCGTACATCGGGCAGGGAGCTGGCCACCAAGAGAGCAGCCATGCCCACGCCGCCGAGGCCGACGATCGCCAACGTCTGGCCGGCTTGCGGACGACCCGCGCTCAACACGGCGCCGCCTCCGGTAAGGACCGCGCATCCGAGGACCGCGGCGACATCAGCCGGGACGTCGTTGCCGACCGGAACCAGGGAACGAGCATCCAGCACAGCGTGAGTGGCGAAACCGGAGACGCCGAGGTGGTGGGCTACGCTGCCGTCGCTGCGGTGAAGCCTTCGCCCGCCGCCGATCAATTCGCCGGCGTCGTTCGAACGTGATCCGACCGTGCAAGGGAGCCGTCCGTCGGTCTGGCAGGCTGCGCACTCACCGCACCGCGGGAGGAAGGAGGCCACAACTCGTTGTCCGATGGGTAGACCGCTGACGTCCGGGCCGACCTGCAATACAGTTCCGGCCGCCTCGTGTCCGAGCAACATGGGTAGCGGTCGGTTTCGGCTGCCGTCTACGACCGATAGGTCGGAGTGGCAGATGCCTGCGGCCTCAATGCGAATGAGGGCTTCCGAAGGGCCGGGCGCGTCGAGTTCGAGTTCCTCGATCGCGAGCGGCCGTGAATCGGCGTACGGGCCCGGCGTGCCGCTGTTGGTGAGTACAGCTCCCAAGATGCGCATCCGGCCCGTTCTTCCTCGAAGGTAGAGCCATTGTCAGTCACCGAGGTTCGGCAAATCTATGGAGATGTCGACATGTTCGTAGGAAGATGTGGGAGTGAACTCCACTATTTCGGCGCCGACCCTCCTGCGCGACGTTGCTCAAGATGTCACCGCGCTCCGAGACCCCGATCTCATCCTGACGGGAGTGGTGCGACGGGTCCGGGCCGCGCTCGGTTGCGACCTCGCCTACATCAGCTTGAACGACGCTGCGACCCAGCACACCGAGATCCGCTTTTCCGACGGGATTCGGACTGACGAATATGCAGCGATTCGGATGCCTATCGGGACGGGTGTGCTCGGGATGGCCGCCGCGGGCATCACGACCGAGAGTGCCGACTATCTAGGCGATGTCGCGAAGCTGCATCTGGAAAAGGTGGACGCCGCGGTGAGCGGAGAGGGTGTAGCTGCGATCCTCAGCACACCTCTGCGCGCGGGAGACGAGGTCGTCGGCGCACTCACCGTCGCCAATCGGCATCCAGGACCGTTTGATGACTCGCAGCGTGCGGTCCTCGAAGACGCAGCTCTGATCGGATCCCTCGCCGTAGAGATCTACTCTCTCCGTCGCCGACTGATCGAGCAGGACGAAGCCTCGCGCGCTGGCTCTGCTCGACTGTCGCTCTCTGACGAGCTGGTGCGGGCCCTCGTGGCAGGTAGCGGCACGCCAGAGCTATTGGAGATCGTCGCGCATGCAGTCGATGGTCGTGCGTGCCTGGGCGATGTGTCCTCCGAAGCAGAACCCGCTTGGACCCGCGTTCAACTCGAGCCCGGTGGGGTCGTCGATATCGCCAGCAACGATGCTGCTCTCGTCAGCGCGTTGAGTCCGTCGATCACCTCGTTCCTCTCTGTCTCGCTCAACTATGAGGCGGCGATCGAGGATGCCCGGCATTTGAGAGAGTCCGACCTCGCCGAGCGGCTGCTCGAACCCAAAGATGGTCTCTCCGGCCACCCACCGCGCGCGGGTATTCCGGGCGAAGGCCCTCTCGAAGTGCACGTGATAGACATCGACGATCCCAACATGCGCGGAGCGGCGATCAACGGCCTTCGACGGGGTCTCGGTCGATCGGCTCTGGTGGTCGTTCGACGTGCCCACATCGTCGTGCTGATGCGCATGGGAAGCGCGGACCGCGTGCTGTCGGAGCTCGTCGACCAGCGCTTCTATGCGGGCCGGGCAGTTGCGCCTGACGAGACAGCGATCCCTCGCGCTTTCGAGGAGGCCAGTCTCGTGGCGGGATCCATGCGCAGCCTGCGGCGGGTTAAGGAGATTGCGGCAAGGGACGAACTCGGCGTAGTGGCTTTCGCGCTCGACAAGACGGCGGAATCGGCCCATGCGCTGGTGCATGCCTACCTGGGCCCACTGCTGGGGGGCTCCTCGAGAGACGCGCGAATGTTGACGACGGCGCTGCTCTACCTCGACTCCCAAGGATCGGTCGCCAATGTCGCCGAGGCGCTCTCGATCCACCCGAACACGGTGCGCCAGCGGCTCGACAGGCTGGACGGTCTCCTGCCCGGGTGGCGCGGCGGACCGCGCACGCTCGACATTCACGTTGCCCTGCGCACTTATGCACTGATGACGGCGCGGGAACCGCAGCAGAAGTCCGCCTCGATCGCCCCGGTGCCGAACTAGACGGTATGTAGTGGCTCTCTTCTTTTGGAGGGGTCGCAGGAGGGGGCCTCCGCTCACGATCGCGTACCCGGAGGGCCATCTCGAGCGCGTCCAGAGGCAGATCGGTGGGCATCCGGTCCATGGTCCGCCGCCCGACGATCTGTCTTCAGCTCGCGCACCTCGCCCTCCAACGCTTTGATGCGCTGCGCCTCGCGTCGTCGTTCCGGCGGCGCTCGCCTGCGTCGATCGCGCCAGCCTCGCAACGTGTCGGGATTGACTCCGACGCGCTGCCCGATCCGGCTCACCGCCGCATTCAACGACAGCTTCGGATCCCCCTTCCGGGCCTCGGCAACAAGCCGCATCGCACGCTCACGATGTCCTGCGGATACTTCCTCGGTGCTGGCATGATCCGATCCTCTCGGGGAATCAGACCATCCACGAGACCCGGGGCAATACACCGTCGCGGACCGGTTCGAGAGAACCACGCATGAAAAACCGCCGAGTCCACACACCATTGAACGGACAGACCCTGCTGCTGACGTTGTCGGCGGCGTGCGCCCCCCGTAGCTCAGTGGATAGAGCGCTTCGGGGGCACTTCCGCTGCTTCCGCAATTCGGCCCGCCACCCCAAGCTGCGCCACCACCACAACGTTTTCCCCGAGATGATCGTCTCAGTAGTGTGGAGGGAGGTCTGACGTGGCCCCAGTCGCTGCCGCATGGGAGGGCGTGGTGACCGAGCTGGTCGCCGAACGCGGCGACGCTCTGCTGCGCTACGCCGCGCTGCTCTCCGGGGACCGGGACGATGCCGCCGACCTCGTGCAGGAGGCGCTGGTGAAGGATGGCGGCCGCCGCCGCACCCGCTGGCGCCGGGTCGCCCCACTCGAGTACCTGCCCGAGCGGCGCGAGTCCGACGCCCCAGCGGTGGACGCCAGGCTCGACCTGCACGAGGAGCTCCGCAGGCTCGCGCCGCGCGAGCGCGCCTGCCTCGTGCTGCGCTACTACGACGACCTGCCGGTCGCCGGCATCGCCTCGACGCTCGGCATCAGTGCCGGGACGGTCAAGCGCTACCTCAGCGACGGGCTCGCCAAGCTTGCCGTCGCGCTCGACCCGGCCCACGACA
>WOYR01000163.1:0-11693 GCA_011620705.1 Microbacteriaceae bacterium
GGACATTGGTCATGTCGCACCTCCATCTGCTCCAAGTGCAACAACTGTAACAGGTAATCGTCGTGCTGGGCAGGATCAGACCAGCCCAACCTCTTCGGTCGAGCCCACCGATCCTGGGCCATATCCGGGCCATTTCCGCGCGCTGAACCAACTGTGAGCAACTGAGACCATCCGGGAAAACACCTGGTCAGAAGCAAGCCGACGCCATACATACAGTGCGGTTTCGCCCCCGAAGTCACTGAAGATCGTGAGGTCACGGGATCGAGGCCCGTCGGAGCCACTGTCTGAAGTCGCGGCGGGTCAGGGGTTTTCCTGGGGTAGTTGCCGCTGTCTCCTTCCCGGTCACTGAGTTGACCGGCGAGCGCTCGACGAGCGGGCGGGACTGATCCCGGCAGCGGCCCAGCGTCTCGTCCGCGACGCCCGCCGCGGTGGCCCGCCGTGGGTGCAGGGCCTCGACGACTTCGCGGCACCGTCCGGCGCCCTCTACCGCGCCAAGTACGGCATCACCGGCGACCGGCCCCTCGGCTCCGACGCCGAACCCGCCGACCGCGCGCACGAGCACGACTTCGGGCGCGGCCAGGGCAGCATCGGCCGCGGCGGACACTCGATCGGGCTGTGAAGATGGAGCCATGGCACTACCCCAGTCGGACCTCGATCGCATCCAGATGTGGTGCCGCGGGATCTTGCCGGAGCACCTGTGGGATCACGCATCCGCCCGCCGTGGAACGGCATCGGCGAGCACACTCGGTTCCCGATCGCTCGACTGCGCTGCAGTCGCTACTCGACTGGATCGGCAGTCACGAGGACCCGATCTTCTTCGGGTGATCAAGGACCGAGGACAGACAGCGGTACGACCAGAACCCCGTCCTCCCGGCGGTAGGTGAATCGGCCGCCGGTCACGGCCACGAGCGCGATGGGCTCGCCATGGCGCTCGACGTCGACCTTGCTCGCGAAGTAGGTGAGCGATCCGGCTGCGTCATCGACGGCACCCTCGCCGAGCTTGAACTCGAAGGCGGCCCAGCGCCCGTTCGGCAGCTCGAGTACCGCGTCGACCTCATGGTTCAGCTTGGTGTCGCGCCACGAGGAGAACCTGACCCCCAGCGCCTGCGCGTAGATGCGCAGGTCACGGAGCGCGAGCGACTCGAAGTGGAAGCCGGCGGCGTTCAGATCTGCGAGCAGGTCCTGCACTCCGACGCCCAGCGCGCCGACGCCCAGCGACGGGTCGACGAAGTGATGCACGGGCGTCGTCCGCAGGCGAGTACGCGAGCGCATGTGCGGCTGCCACGCCTCGAGCGGCTCGATCAGCATCAGGCGATCGAGCGCAGTGAGGTAGTTGGTCAAGGTGCTGTCATCGACCGGCCCGCCCTGACCGCCGACCTCAGCCGCGAGCGCCGTGCGATTGAGCGGCGTCCCGACAGCGCGCCCGAGCGAAGCGAGCAGGCGTGCGATGTTGCCAGGGTTCCGCCGCGGACCCATCCCAGGAATGTCCGCCTCGCCGAGGTTTCGGAGGTAGCCGGCGACCCAGTTCCGCGCATCTCGCTCATGGAGTTCGATCGCCTCCGGCCAGCCGCCGACGACTATCCGCTCCAGCAACTGCGGCACTGTGAGCACAGCAGGGGCACTCGTCGGACCTTCGCCTTGCAGCAGCCCCGCGAGGCTCACGGCGCCGGTCGAATGCCCTGACTCGAACAGCGACATGGGCCGCATCCGCAGCCGACCGATTCTCCCCGCCCCGGAGTGCATCTTGGCGGTGTCCCGCGGTCTGGCTGACCCGGTGAGCAGATAGAGGCCGTGTCCCTCGTGGTCATCGACTGCATGGCGGACGAGATTCCACAGCGGTTCGCTCTCCTGCCACTCATCGAACAGGATCGGCGTGGGGTACTCGAAGAGTCGGTCCGGCTGTGTCTTCAGTGCCGCCTGCGCCACGGGGTCGATGTCCACCCGGAGCACCGTGTTCGCGACCTGCGAGGCCGTAGCCGTCTTCCCGACCGCCTTCGGCCCGTCGATCAGGACGGCGCCCATGATGCGCATGAAGTCCTGCAGCTCAGCGTCTGCGACCCGTGGGCGGTACTTCACCATGTCGTTCAGCGTATCCGCTCGCGTGCCGAAACCGGACATTGGTCAGTGTTGAAACCGGACATCAGTCGTTCTCGAACCCGGAGATGCGTCGACCGTGAAACCGGAGAGTCGCCGGTCCCCCGAGATTCGCAAAGCTCAGCGATCCGATGCAACCCGCGGCCACGATCCGGGATCGACGCCCGTCGGAGCCACTTCCCCAAGTCGTGGCCCGGCAGGGGTTCTCCTGGTTTCGGTGCCGCTGCCTCCTTCCCATCCGCTGAGTTGTGCCATTCTTGTGCCATTTTTCGGGGCGCCCGCTGGGGCATCCGCCGCTCCGTCCGCCGCCGACAACTCCGCGTGCACCAGCACGACTTCGGACTCGGGCGAGACGGCGGCGATCGCGGCGGGCATTCGATCGGATGGTGACGCAGATCGGCAGGATGAGACCCGCAAAACGGCGAGATCCTGACCGCGAATCGGCGAGTTATTTGTCGCAAAACGGCGAGATTGCGCTACGTCGGGTTCGTGAACGTCCTGCTGGCGCGCCATGCCCTGCCCGTGGCGGAAGAGCTGCTGCAGCACTTCCCAGGGCTGATCATCGAAGGCTCCCGGCAGGTCGGCAAGAGCACCCCCGCAATCCAGCTGACTGGCGAGCGGGCCGTCGTCGCCACCCTCGACGACGAGCAGACTCGCTCGGCTGCCGCTGCCGACGCCGCAGGGTTCGTCGCCCAGGCCGGCTCCGGGGTTATGGTCATCGATGAGATCCAGAAGATGCCCGAGCTCACCCTCGCGGTCAAAGCGGCCATCGACCGGGACCGGCGGCCCGGTCGGTTCATCCTGACCGGCTCCTCCAGCCTGCTGCGTGTGCGCGGCACAGCCGACAGCCTCGCCCGCCGCGTCGGCCGGCTCACGCTCTACGGGCTGAGTCGCGGCGAGGTCGCCGGAACGATCGATGACTTCGTGGCGGCAGTCCTCGCAAACCCGGCACGTCTCGCCAGCACCGCGTCGACCTGGTCACGAGCGGACTACGCCGCAATGCTCGCCACAGGCGCGTATCCCGAGGTGCGCGACGCGACGCCGCGCATCCGCGACGCGTGGCTCGATGCCTACCTGCAGGGAATCATCGGGCGCGACATGAGCGAACTGCGGAAGGGCGTGGAGCCGGCGCGCGTCTCCGCCGTGCTGCGAACGCTCGCCGGCAGGCAATCGGCAGAACTGGTGAAGGCGAAACTCGCCAACGAGACCTCCGTCCCGCCGCGCACGATCACCGGCTATCTCGACCTCGTGCACGATGTCGGACTCGTGGCGAGCCTGCCGCCGTGGACCCCGAACCTCGCCAAGCGGGAGATCGGACGGACCAAGACCTTCGTGATCGACTCAGGGCTCGCGATGTGGCTCGCCCGCATGACCCCTGACCAACTGACCCGCCTTGAGTACGGCGAGGGGTTCGGCGCATTCCTGGAGGCCTTCGTCGCGGCGGAACTGCTGCGGCAGCGCGCCTGGTCGGGGCAGCGGTACGACGTCTTTCACTGGCGAGACCGGGACGGCGAAGAGGTCGACATCGTCCTCGAACTCGGGGACGGCCGCGTGATCGCCATCGAAGTGAAGTCGGCGACATCGTTCAACGCCAAGCAGTTCAAAGGACTGACGCGACTCCGCGACGAACTCGGGCCGAAGTTCATCGCCGGGATCGTGCTGAACACGGCCGACACCGGATATCGGTACGCCGACCGCCTCTACGGCGCGCCCGTGTCAGCCCTCTGGGAGTTCCTCGCGTAAGCCATCGTCACGCTGACGCCAGACACCCGGGATCACCGCAAGCTTCACGAGGCCTTGGTGCCGATCCTCGACGTAGGGACTGACGGCGTTGCGGAATGCGATTGCGACAGCCATCAGCTCGCGATCGAGACTCGGCCGATCGGTGAAGTCGAGGATCGGGCCGACCAAGGCGGCGAGCTGCGCCGCCGGTGAGTTGGCGACCCGCTGACGGACTCGGCAACGCTGGCTGGCCGAGAGCCAACTGGGGGTTGACCCCGGCGAGGACGGCGGCAGCGCCCACGCGGTCGCCGGGTCGGAGCCACCGTCTCAACGCCAGGTGGATCAGAGGTTTTCCTGGTCCGGTGCCTTTCCCCCCTCTTCAGGGGTCGAGTTGGACCATAACGCCGGTGCCGCGTGAGCGGAGAAGCCCCCCTACGAGCCCGCAACCCGCAGGAAGTGCTCGACCCCGCCCTCCGTGCTCGCGACGACCGCGCCGCGCTGCTCCAGCACGTGCAGGTGCGCGGCCACCTCGAGCACGGCGGTCATCCGGTGCATGGGGGCCAGGGAGTCGAGGGGCTGCTCGCGGGACGTCCAGGTGAGGCTCGCGGCGACCTCCGCCGCGGTGCTCGCGCCGCGGTCAACGCCTGCCAGCACCGCCTGGAAGCGCTCCTCGTGGTGGGCGAGCAATTCGTCGATGCGTTCGTGGACGCTCTGGCCCACATTGCCGTGCGCCGGCAGCATCGCGCCGTCGGGCAGTTCGCGCACGCGCGCCAGCGAGGAGAGGAACGAGCGCAGCGGGAACTGCTCCGGCCGGTACTCGAGCCCCACCGAGGGGGTGATGCGCGGCAGGATGTGGTCCCCGGTGATGAGCAGGGATCGTTCCGGATCCACGAAGACGGTGTGTCCGCGGGTGTGACCCGGCGTCGCATAGGCGATCAGCTCGCGGCCGCCCAGCGGGATGCGCTGCGCGTCGCTCAGCCAGCCGGACGGCTGCCCGGAGGGGAAGGCGGACTCGTGCTGATCCCCCCGCTGCTCGAGCATGGTGTCGGCCAGCGCGGCGTCCCCCGCCTGGCGGAGCCGCTCCACCTGCTCCGGATAGTAGAACTCGCCCCGGCGGTACGACTCGACGGACGGCCGCTCCCCTTCTCCGGCCTCGACCGGGATGCCGTGCCGCTCGCGCAGCAGCATCGCCTGCCCGTAGTGATCCATGTGGGTGTGGGTGACCACGATGCGCGAGATCTCGGATGCGTCGCGGCCGATCATGCGCAGATGGCCGGCAAGCGCGGCATCCGTGTCGGGCGACGCCCAGCCCGGATCGACCAGCACGAGGTCGTCGCCCTCCGCGAAGAGGTAGCAGTTCACCGTCGTGAGGCCGTCGATGGGCAGGGGCAGCGGGATCCGCCACACCCCCTCGGACAGCATCTCGACTTCGGGTCGCGTCCATGCCCGGACGTCGGTATCTGTCATGGTGATTCCTTACATTCTTGTCATCTTGGACTTTACGCTTCGCCCGCGCCCACAAGCCGCGGCGCAGCGCGTAGTCGGTGCAGCGCGTAGTCTCTGCCCACAGGGTCACGGTGGCTCTCAGGACAGAGGCACGACCATGGGCGAGAAATCCGCTCGGAAGAACACCGAGAAGACCGCGGCATCCAAGACCCTCAAAGAGAAGCGGCTCGACAAGCAGAACAAGCGCGCCGGCAACGAGCGGGCGAACAACACCGACTCGGTCACGAAGGCCACCCGCAAGTAGCGGGCGCGGCATGCCCGCTCAGCTGGAGGCGGGCGCCACCCCCTTCGCCAGCGCCTTCTCCTCCACCGCAGCGGTGCCGTTCGCCCGCTGCGCCGCGTAGTACGCGCGCGCCTCGTCCTGACGCTCGCGCTCGGCGCCGGTCGCGATCGGCGCGCGCAGATGCTCCGGCGCGAACTGGAAGGCATCGGTCAGCGCGAGCGCGTGGGGGCGCAGCCGCGGCAGCAGCCGGTCGTCGATGTAGTCGGTGATCGCCGAGGCGCGCGTCGCCGACAGGCGCCCGTTGATCAGATACCAGGCCAGGTGCTTCTCGATCAGAGTGAACCCGAACAGGTCGCGCAGCCAGGTGAGCACCTGCTTGTTCCCGGGATGCTCGATCGTGGCGAGGCGGTCGCTGAACGCCTCCCACTCCAGCAGTTCGGCGTGCGCGTATGCCGCCTCGATGAGCTCGTTCTGGTTCGCGTTGAACAGCGCCGCCGCATCGGAGGCCGGCAGCGAGCCCGCGTTCTTGAGATTGCCGGCGATCGCCGCGATCATGGTCTCCACCCGGTCGGTGAGCAGTTGACGCTGCGCGTCAGCTCCGCGCACGTTGCCCACGGATCGAGCTGTCGACCCGAAGTCCGCGATGCGCTGGCCGAGGGCGCGCAGGCCAGAACGGCTCACGGCCTGGCCGGCCTGCTGACTGGCGTATGCGGCGATGGCCGCGGCATCCGGCTTGACCAGGCGACGGCCGTAGTCGGTCAGCAGCCGCTTCGCGACCAGCTGCAGCAGGATGTTGTTGTCGCCCTCGAAGGTCGTGTAGATGTCGAGGTCGGCATGCAGCTGGGTGAAGCGGTTCTCGGTGAGGAAGCCGGCACCGCCGCAGGCCTCGCGGGCCTCCTGGATCGTCTCGAGCGCCGACCAGGTGCTGAAAGGCTTGAGCGAAGCGGCGAGGGTCTCGAGATCCTGGCGGTCCTCGTCGCTGTCGTGCTCGCCCGAGAACACGGCGTGGAACTTCTCGAGCAGCTGCTCGTGCGCGAACGACATCGCATAGGTGGTGGCCAGGCGCGGCAACAGCCGGCGCTGGTGACGCTGGTAATCTAGCAGCACGACCTCGTCGCCACCGCCGCCGGCGGCGGCGAACTGGCGGCGCTCGCTCGCGTAGCGGATCGCGATGGTCAGGGCGAGCTTGCTCGCCACCGTCGAGGCGCCATCCAGCGAGACCCGGCCCTGCACGAGCGTGCCGACCATGGTGAAGAAGCGGCGGCCGGGACTCGCGATCGGCGAGCTGTACACGCCGTTCTCGTCGACGTCGCCATAGCGGTTGAGCAGGTTGGTGCGCGGGATGCGGACTCCCGTGAAGTGCAGGCGCCCGTTGTCGATGCCGTTGAGCCCGCCCTTGAGGCCGTCGTCCTCGCCGCCGACGCCGGGAAGAAAGTGTTTGCCGTCGCGGATCGGCACGTAGAACGCGTGCACGCCGTGGTTCACGCCGTCGACGATCAGCTGCGCGAAGACGACAGCGGCCTGCCCGTCGTCGGCAGCGTTGCCGAGGTAGTCCTTCCAGGCGGCGCGGAACGGGGTGTCGATCACGAACTCGTCGGACCCGGGATCGAAGGTCGCGGTGGTGCCGATGCCGGCGACATCCGATCCGTGGCCGGTCTCGGTCATCGCGAAGACGCCGGGGATGGCCAGGCTCATGATGGACGGCAGGAACTGCTCGTGCGCGCGCTGGGTCCCGAGATGCAGGACGGCGGCGCCGAACAGCCCCCACTGCACGCCCGTCTTGATCTGCATCGAGGGGTCGCCGATCACCAGCTCCTCGAAGCCGGCGATATTGCCGCCGGGGTCCTCCTCGCCGCCGAGACCCTTGGGGAAGGCGCGGTGCACGGCACCCTCCTCCACGAGCCGCCTGAGCTGTCCGAGGACCCGCGCGCGGTGCTCGGCCATGCCCAGCCCCGGGATCTGGTGGAACTCCTCGCGCTTGAGCAGCTCGCGCGAGTGCTTGCGGGCGTCCGCCCAGCGCGCGAAGAGCACCTCGGCCAGAGCGGCGGAATCGACCAGCTGCTCGCTGCTCGCCGAGCTGCCCGCGCCGGCGGTGGTCGCGCGTTCGATGGTGTCGGTCATGGTGCACTCCTGACGTCGTCAGCGGCACGCTACGCCGCGAAGCCGCGCCCCGCATTTCCGCCTTCTCCGCACTCGCGCCTCCGGCTTCCGCCCTGGTCACGCTGCCTGCGCCGCCTCAGCCACCACCCCGAGCACGCCCGCGCCGTAGCTCTCGAGCTTCTTCTCGCCGACGCCGGAGACCGTGCCGAGCTGCTCGAGCGAGGTCGGCCTGATGAGCGCGATGCCGCGCAGGGTCGCGTCGCCGAAGACGATGTAGGCAGGAACCCCCTGCTCGCGGGCGACGCCGGCGCGCCATTCCCGCAAGCGCTCGAACAGCGGGCGCGCCTCATCGGGCAGCTCCGAGCCGGCCTTGGACTTCGCAGCCCTGGTGGGGCGCACGGTCTCACGGCGCAGCAGCACGGTTCGCGAGCCGTCGAGCACGGAGGCCGAGGCATCCGTCATCACCAGGGTGCCGTAGCCGTCGGCCGCCACGCCGAGCAGACCCTGCGCGAGCAGCTGGCGCACGACCCCGCGCCACTCCTGCTCGCCGAGCTCGGTGCCGATGCCGAACGTCTTCAGCTCGGTGTGCGACTGGCTGCGGACGCGCTCGGTCTCGCGGCCGAGCAGGATGTCGATGAGGTGGCCGGCCCCGAAACGCTGGTGGCGCTCCCGCCACAGCCGCACCACGGTCGAGAGCAGCTTCTGAGCCGGGACCGTGCCGTCCCACGACTCGGGCGGCGAGAGGCAGGTGTCGCAGTTGCCGCAAGGCGCTGACGGCTGGCCGAAGTAGCCCAGCAGCTGCACCCGCCGGCACTCGATCGTCTCGCAGAGCGCGAGCATCGCGTCGAGGTGCGCCGACAGCTTGCGGCGATGGGCGAGATCGCCCTCGCTCTCGTCGATCATGCGCCGCTGCTGCACCACGTCCTGCAGGCCGTACGCGAGCCAGGCGGTCGACGGGAGCCCGTCGCGGCCGGCGCGGCCGGTCTCCTGGTAGTAGCCCTCGACGCTCTTCGGCAGATCGAGGTGGGCCACGAAACGCACATCGGGCTTGTCGATGCCCATGCCGAAGGCGATCGTGGCGACCATCACGATGCCGTCCTCGCGCAGGAACCGCGACTGATTGCGCGCTCGGGTCGCTGCGTCGAGTCCCGCGTGGTACGGGAGCGCGGCGATCCCCTCGGCGACGAGGGCATCAGCGGTCTTCTCGACCGAGGCGCGCGACAGGCAGTAGACGATGCCCGCATCGCCGGAATGCTCGGTGCGGATGAGCTGCAGCAGCTGCGCGAGCGGCTGAGCCTTCGGCTCGATGCGGTACTGGATGTTGGGCCGGTCGAAGCTCGACACGAACAGCTCGGCCTCGCCCAGCTGCAACCGCGCGGCGATCTCGTTGCGCGTCTGAGCGGTGGCGGTCGCCGTGAGCGCGATCCGCGGCACGGCGGGCCACCGCTCGTGCAGGACCGAGAGCGCAAGGTAGTCGGGCCGGAAGTCGTGCCCCCACTGCGCGACGCAGTGCGCCTCGTCGATGGCGAACAACGAGATCGCCGCCCGGTCGAGCAGCTCGAGCGTCGAGCCCAGCTTGAGCCGCTCCGGGGCGAGGTAGACGAGGTCGAGCTCCCCGGCGAGCAGCGCGGCCTCGACGCGGCGGCGCTCGTCGGCGTCTTGCGTCGAGTTGAGGAAGGCGGCGCGCACACCGACAGCGGACAGGGCATCCACCTGATCCTGCATGAGGGCGATCAGCGGCGAGATGACCACTCCAGTGCCCTCGCGCACCAGCGCCGGGATCTGGTAGCAGAGCGACTTGCCGCCACCGGTCGGCATGAGCACGAGCGCATCGCCGCCCTCGATCACCCTTTCGATGATCGCCGCCTGCTGCCCGCGGAACGACTCGTAGCCGAAGACCCGGTGCAGGATCTCGAGGGCGGCAGAGGCGGGGGCGATCATGCGGTCAAGGGTACGGCGCGCCGCCGACGGACCACGAGTCTCACGCCCCCCACTCGGGTGGCCCCCCAAGACGTGCTGTTGTGGGGGAGATGAAGGCCGATAGCGTCGGTCTCGGCAACAGGGGATCTCCGGGGGGAGAGTCCCGTGGCGTCGCCCGCATCCGGGGGGAAGCGGGCGACGCGCCCTTCTTCACAGCCTCCGCTGCTGTGAGAGCTCATCGACGTTCTCAGCCGTCGATGAGTGCGCGCGGTGGCGCTATGAGCGAAGGCCATTTCTGGCCTTCGCGCGCCCCCAGCGCCGACGCCCGTCTCGGGCGGCGGTCGTCACTCAGTCGGCGATCAGCCGTTTGCCGAACGCCACCACGTCGTCGATCTGGTACCCGATCGCCTCGTAGAAGCCGCGCGCCTCCGCGTTCTCTCCGCGCACCAACAGGTTCACCTTCGGGCAGCCGCGGGCGAGCAGCAGAGCCTCTGCCTCGTTCATCAGGGCGCGACCATGCCCCGCGCCGCGGGCATCCGGATGCACCGCAAGATAGTTCACCCAACCGCGATGCCCTTCGTACCCGGCCATGATGCTCGCGATGACCTCGCCGTTGCCCTCCTCGACGCCCACCAGGAACAGCTCGCGCTGCACCTGGAGCTTGCGCGCGATGTCGCGGCGCGGGTCATTCCAGGGGCGGGTCAATCCGCACAGACGCCAGAGGGCGACCACCTCCTCGGTGTCGCCCTCTTCGAATGCTCTGATCTGCATCCGTCAACGCTAGTTGTTAGCGGTTCGCGAGCTCCTCGATGAACGCGTCGCCCGGGACCACGCTGGTCCAGTTCGCCTCGATCTCGGCGCGCGCCAGCAACTCCTCGGTGCGGCGGCGGCGGTTGCGAGGCACCAAGGTCACGACGGTGCCCTCCTTGCCAGCACGGCCGGTCCGGCCCGAGCGGTGCAGGTAGGCCTTGTACTCGTCGGGCGCGTCGGCCTGGATCACGAGGGCGATGTCGTCGACGTGGATGCCGCGTGCCGCGACATCCGTCGCCACCAGCACGTCGACGCGACCGCTCGTGAGTTTCTCGAGGGCCCGGGTGCGGCGGCTCTGGTTGAGGTCGCCGTGGATGCTCTCGGCGCGGATGCCCGCATCGTCCAGCAGATCGGCCAGCTGCTCGGCGAACGCGCGGGTGCGCGCGAACACGAGCTTCCTGCCGGGGCCGGAGGCGAGCTCGATCAGCACCTGCTGCTTGTCCCGCTGGTCGAGCAGCAGCACCTGGTGGTCGATCGTCGAGCTCGCCTGGTCCTCGCCGGCGACCTCGAACACGGCCGGGTCGACGAGGTACTTCTCGACGATGTCGGCAACGCCCTTGTCGAGGGTCGCGGAGAACAGCAGCTTCTGGCCGCCCTGCGCGGTGCGGTCGAGGATCTCCTGCACCGGCTCGGCGAAGCCGAGCTCGCACATGTGGTCGGCCTCGTCGAGCACCGTGATGACGGTCTTCGAGAGGTCGAGTCTGCCCTGGGCGGCGAGGTCGCCCACGCGGCCGGGCGTGCCGATCACGATGTCCACCCCGCGCTGCAGGGCGCCGAGTTGGCGGGCGTACGGCACGCCGCCGTAGATCTGCGTGGTGAACAGGCCGACGCTCTGGGCGATCGGCTGCACCGTGCGGTCGATCTGCAGCGCCAGCTCGCGGGTCGGCGCGAGGATCAGCGCGCGCGGGGCACGGCCGAACTCGCGACGCGCTCCCTTGTCGGCACTTTTCGCGGGTGCGGCATTGAGCTTCAGCAGCCGCTCGACGAGGGGGGCCCCGAAGGCGATCGTCTTGCCGGAGCCGGTGCGGCCGCGGCCGAGCACGTCGCGGCCGGCGAGCACATCGGGGATCGTCGCGGCCTGGATCGGGAACGGCGATGCAGCGCCGAGCTCCGCCAGCACGCGGACGATGTTCTGACCGAGGCCCAGCTCGGCGAAGCTGGTGCCGTCGACCTCGCCGGCGGTGACGGCCTGCGCGGTCAGGCGCTCGAGCACGACGTCGTCGTGCTGCACGCGGGGCGCGGCATCCCGCCGCTCGTCGTGGCCGTGCGCGGGTCGAGCAGCACGGTCGAAGGAGCGAGCCGGACGGTCGTCATCCCG
>WOYR01000163.1:11793-17164 GCA_011620705.1 Microbacteriaceae bacterium
GTCACCGCGTGCGGACCTGCCGCCCGCGGCACCGCGCGGTCGCTGCTCCGAGTGACCGCGGGCGGCGCGCTCGTCTGCGCTCCAGCGATTCTTCGGCTCGCGATCGGCGGAGGCGGACCCGGAGGCGGCTGCTTCCGCCGGGCGGTAGCCGCGGTGCTTCGGGCTGAGCGAGCCGGACTTGCGCACGGACGACGCCGAGGAGCCTGCGGTGGGACGGGAGGCGCGAACGGGCGCGCCCTTCTTCTTGTTGGGCATGTTGAACTGGACTTTCCGATGTTCTGTACAGAGTGCGCAACGCGGCTCCCGCGCAAAGCGCAACGGTGGGCACACGCCACGAGAACCCGGGCGATCCTGACCGGGGCCGTTTTCCTGAATGGATTCCTCACCAGCGGATGCGCTGGTGATCCGGCCCGCACGACTGACAGTGGTGCAAACGGAGACTGAACTCCGTGAAGTGCCGTGAGCCGACCTCTTGACTCTAGTCGGTCATCCGGACCTCGTCTACGGCCATGCGGTCGGACACCGGTCCTGCCGCAGACCGAGCGACCGGGTTCGCGCGCCGGTTGCGCGCGCTGCGCACCAACCACACGATCAGCGCCGCGATCAGCAGCAGCAGCCCGACCACGGCGCCGAGTGGGCCGAGTCGACCCTCGAGCGAGGTCCATCCCAGTCCCGCAGCGGTCATCATGACCAGGAGTGCGGCGCCGACCGCCAGCAGCACGGCGCCGACGATGGCCAGAACCCGCGTCACCACCGACGGCGGGAGCTTCGGATACCGGGCGCGGCGCTCCGCTGCCCCCTCCACCAGGTAGTAGAGCACCGGCAGCACCAACAGGGTCAGCAGGGTCGACGAGACGAGTCCGCCGATCACGATGATCGCGAGCGGCTGCGAGATGAAACCCCCGTGCCCGGTGACGCCGAGGCCGAGCGGGAGCAGGGCGCCGATGGTGGCGAGAGCCGTCATCAGGATCGGACGGAGTCGCCGCGCTGCCCCATGGACGATCGCGTCGGCCACCTCCATCCCTCGAGCCCGGTACTGGTTGATCAGGTCGACGAGCACGATCGCGTTGGTGACCACGATGCCGACCAGCATCAGCACGCCGATGATCGAGGCGACCCCGAGCGGCACGCCGGAGATCAGCTGCAGCACGATCGCTCCGGTGGCCGCGAAGGGGATCGAGACCAGCAGCAGCAGCGGCTGGCGCAGGCTCTTGAAGGTGGCCACCATGACGACGTAGACGATCAGGATGGCGGCGAGCAGCGCGATCCCGAGCTGCTGGAACGCCGAATTCTGCTGGGAGGTGACGCCGCCGAGGCTCGCCGTGGCGCTGGCCGGCAGCTTCGCCGCATCCACCGCCTTCTGCACCTCCGCTGACGCGTTGCCCGTGTTGTCCGTGCCCGGGACGATCGTGAGGGTGGCGCTGCGCAGCCCCTTGATCGTGGTGATGCTGGACGGCCCGTTCACCGTCTTCACCGTGGCCAGGTCCGTGAGCGCCACCGGGCCCCTCGGAGTCGGGATCGAGAACGCCTCGAGCTGTGCCTGGGTGGTCGGGGCGCCGGGATTGTCGACGTAGATCGACAGCGACGTCTCGCCGATGACGATGGTGCCCGTCGCGCTCGGGTTCATCGCCTGGGTGACGATGGCGCCCACCTGCTGCTCGCTGAGCCCGTCGGCCGCCGCCTTGGCCCGGTCGATCTGCACGGCGAGGTACGGCAACGACGCCGAGAGGTTGCTCGACGCCTGCGAGACGACCGGCAGCTTGTCGACCTTCGCCAGGATGGCGTCGCTCGCCCTGCGCAGATCCGCGTCACTGCCCGCCGTGATGTTGACCTCGATGTTCGAGGAGGCGAAGCCGCCCTGCGCCGCCTGCACCTTGATGTCGCCCTCGCCCGTGATGGTCTTGAGCTTCTTGGTGACGGTGTCCTGCAGCGCGGCCTGATCGGCGTTCGGATCCGTGGTCAGCGAGAAGGTCGTCGACCCGCCGCCCGAGAACGCCGCCCGGAGCGGGCTGCCGCCGGATCCGATCGTCACCAGAACGGTGTCAACCCCCTTGACGCCGAGGAGGGCCTGCTCGACCTTCTTCGATGCCTCGTCCTGCGCCTCGAGGCTGCTGCCGAGCGGCAGGGTCTGCGTCACCGTCAAGATGTTCTGCCCGCTGTTGCCGATGAAGTTCGTCTTGAGCCCGCTGGCCGCGAGGCCGCTGCCGGCCAGGATCAGGAGGGCGGCGACGAGCACGACGGCGGGGAACCGCAGCGTCCAGCGGATCACCGGCAGGTAGATCTTCTGCAGCCGGGTCGGCGTATCGAGCTCGTCGGGCTCTGCCGCGAGTTGCGGCGCCGCCTCCCCCTCTGCGTGCTTGTGCACGGTCTTCCTGCTCCCGAGGAACCAGTACGCGAGCACCGGGACGATGGTGAGCGACACGAACAACGAGGACAGCAGGGCGAGCGTGACCGTCAGGGCGAAGGGCCGGAACAGCTCACCCGTGATGTCGCCGACGAAGGCGACGGGCAGGAACACCGCCACCGTGGTGACCGTCGACGCGGTGACCGCGACGGCGACCTCCCGCACGGCGGTCTTGATGGCGGCGAGCTTGTCCTCACCGAGGCCGATGTGCCGTTTGATGTTCTCGGTGACGACGATGGAATCGTCCACAACGCGGCCGATCGCGATCGTCAGCGCGGCCAGGGTGATGACGTTGAGCGAGTACTGCGCCAGGGTCATCCCGAGGAAGGTCAGAAACACCGACACCGGGATCGAGACCGCGGTCACCAGGGTGGTACGCACCGAGAAGAGGAACAAGAAGATCACGATCACCGCGAACAGGAGCCCGAGCAGGCCCTCCTCGGCGAGGCTGTTGATCGAGGTGGTGATCGACGGCGCCTGATCCGACACGACGGTGAGCTTGGTGTTGTGACCGAGCTGCTTCTCGAGGTTCGGGATGTCGTCGCGCACCGCTTGCGACACGCTGACGGTGTTGCCTGCGGCGGTCTTGGTGATGTTGAGCGAGACGGCCGGCTTGCCGTTGACACTGGAATAGCCGTTCACAGGGTTGTCGACGATCGCCACCGTCGCGAGCTCGCCGATGGTGGGCGGCACCGGCAGACGCCCGCCGAGCACCGGCAGCGCGGCGATGTCGTCCGTCGACGTGAGCTTGGTGCCGGATTGCACGGTGAGCGTCTTGCCGTTCTCAGTGATCGATCCGCTGGCCAGCAGGGTGCCGTTCGTCGCAAGAGCGCTCTTGATCGACTGGATGCTGAGGCCGTCTGCCGCGAGCGTTGCGTCATCCGGGGTGATGGTCACCCGCTGCGAAGCGGCGCCCAGGAGCGTGACGTCGCTCACCCCGTCGAGCTGTTTGAGATCCGTGACCGTGAGGTTCGACAGTCTCGAAGCGAGGGCATGCGGGTCGAGGTCGCTGGTGACGGCGAGCTGGACCACCGGGAAGTCGCTGAGGCTGAAGGTGATCACCTGGGGCGTCACGCCGCTCGGCAGTGCGGTGGAGAGCCGGTCGAGGGCGAGTTGCACCTTCTGCTCCGCCGTCGCGATGTTGGTGCCGTAGGTGAACGAGGCCGTGACGGTGGATGCCGCGGTGTTGCTGGTCGCGGTCGTCGAGTCCAGGTTCTCGATGCCTTGGATCGCGCTCTCGATCGGCGTCGAGACGTCTTTGCTGACCACGTCGGGCGAGGCGCCGGGGTAACTCGTGACGATGTAGACGGATGGCAGCGAGAGCGAGGGGATGAGCTCCTGCTTGAAGAGCGTCAGCGAGACGCCGCCGAACACCGCCACCACGATGGTGATGAGGGCGATGAGCGCGCGGTTGCGAAGACTGAAGACGGACAGCAGATGCACGTGGAGTTCTCCTGGGGTGGTCCGGAGCCGCGCTACCGCGGCGTTCCATCGAGCGCACGCCGCCGTGCACGTAGCTCAGTATCGCAAGCTCGGCTGGGAGCCCGGTACTCCCGCGGGATGAACCGGGCGAGGGCGGAAGGTGCTGATTGCGGATCACTCATGTCCTTCGAAAGGAGGACTGCGCGCGGCGCTCCATAGGAGAAGAGTCGTCCTCATCGATGGGCGCCCGCTGTTGAAATCGAGGGGATCAGATACCAATGAAAACGTTCACGAAAGTCGCGGCAGTCTTGGGCGCCGCAACGATGACCGTACTTGCTGCGAGCACGCCAGCGAGTGCTGCCGTCGCAACAACCAACTCCAAGCCGTGCGTGGTTGCGGTGGCGCAGTTCAACGCTGCTCATGCCAGTAGTCAAGTCAGCGACGACGTCTGCACGATCACGACTCAGACGAGGATCGACTCAGCGTCTATCGCTACTCCCACTGCGATCGAGTCCGACGCGGGGCTCTCGGCCGATCAGAAGTCATCACTATTGGTTGCCGGGGCCGCGGCAACGATCCACTCGGCGCACTACAGCCAGGCCACCTTTGGCGCGGCATACACGCAGACGCAAGACGGGACGTTTTACTACGACGGCACTCGAGTGTGGGTCACGGTCACAACTTCGGGTCTGAAAGGAACCCATTACTGCGTCACGAACTACGCAGTAGGTGTGTCGATCACGAACGAGTCATGCTCGGAGAGCGGATCGTCAAGTGTCCGCAACATGTACGACCAATGGCGTGTCTCGTGGGTCGTTAACGGATCCCCGTTGTCTTATGACGTCTCGATGACGTGGCACCTCCACGCCAATGGGACCGGTAGCTAAGAGTCGAAGCAGGTACGGTGAGAGGAGGTCACGGCGTCATTTCTGCGACCGCCCCTCAATAGCTAAGGAAGTGCGCGTGGGGCAGATATTGAGTTACATAGTCGTGCCGGTGTTTTTTGTTGCTTACATTGTTCTTTTGCTCGTTTCGCTTTCCCAGATTTCGCGCGAAGTGACACTAGCGTCAACGGCGCGCGTCCTGTGGATCGCTCTCGTGGTTGTCGTCCCCATCATCGGAGCAGTGGTCTGGCTCAGCTACGGACGTCCGCGCCAGCCTCGCGTCGCGGGCTAATCCGCCGCGTACCTCCCAAACACGCGGGCTCAGTCACACCCGCATGATTGCTTGCCGGCCGGCCAGATTATTCGACCTCGGCGAGGTCCCCTTGGCTCGGCAGCAGCGGACGCCGCGTCATCCCGGTCCCCGCGGCGGCCAGCGCGTCAGCCGCCCGGTCGATGAGTTCGGGCGGGTGACTGTGCGGCACCAGCAGGAAGCGTGCGAGCACGCCATCCAGGCCGAACCGCCGGCCACTGGCGATCACCAGTCCTTCGCTGCGGGTGGCGAGCGCGAGCTGCGGACTGAGCGGGGCACAGAGGCCCCGGCCCGGGTCGCGCATGAGCGGCTTTTTGGGGGGAATCGCTCCGTTGCGCGGCATCCGCGTGG
>WOYR01000221.1 GCA_011620705.1 Microbacteriaceae bacterium
CGCCAAGGCCACGCCTTTGCCGCGCATCCTCACCTTGGCCAGCACGTAGGCAGCGGGGATGCAGGTGATCAGCTGCAGGCTCAGGATCGATCCGGTCACGATCACTCCCGTGACCACCGCCTGGTCGAGGTGGCCGGCCGTCCACGCCCGCGCGAAGTTGTCGAGGTCGATGCTGGTGGGGAGCACGGAGATACCGTTGGCGAAGACGGTGCCGTTCGGTGCCGTCGCCGTGCGGAGCATCCAGTAGAAGGGGAAGAGCGAGACCACGATCGCGACCGCGATGAGCAGCCACTTCAGAATGGGCAGCAGGACTCTCATCTCGACCCTCCGGACAGGAGCCGGCGCTGCAGGAGGCCGACCCCGATGAGCAGCAGGAGCAGAAGCAGCGACAGGGCCGAGGCGCTTCCGAGGTCGAAGTAGCTGAACCCCAGCTTCCAGGTCATCGTGAGCAGGGTCTCGCTCGAGCCCTGCGGGCCGCCCTGGGTCATCACATTGATCGTGTCGAAGGCTTGCACCGAGCCAAGGATGGTGACGACGCAGGCGAAGACGACCGTCGGCTTCATGAGCGGCAGGGTGAGGCGGGTGAGCTTCGTCCAGCCGCGGATCCCCTCGGACCGTGCAGCCTCGTTGATCGAGCCCGGCACGGTCGCCAGGCCGGCGATGAAGATCATCATGGCGAACGACGCGCTGCGCCAGACCCCGACGATCGCCACCGTGACGAGCGAGGTGCCCGTGGCGCCGAGCCAGTTCAGCGGCACGATTCCCACCAGCGCCAGCAGCTCGTTCGCGAAGCCGCCCTGGTAGGCGAAGATCCAGCGGAAGACAACCGCCATCGCCACCAGGTTCGCCGTCATCGGCAGGAAGAGCAGTGTGCGGACCAGGGCGCGGCCATGGACGATGCTCTCCGAGAGCAGGGCGAGGGCGAGGCCGATGACCAGGCTCTGGATGATCGTGATCAGGCAGTACAGCCCCGTGTTGGCGATCGCCTGGAGCACCAGTGGATCGGTGACGATCCGCTCGAAGTTCGCGAATCCCACCCAGGTCCAGGCGCCGCCCGCGAGCGGCACCTGGAAGAAACTGGCAACCAGCGACAGAACGGCGGGGACGGCGACGAAGAGCAGGATCCCGATCCCCGCCGGCAGCATGAACAGGATCGGGGCGAGCATCGACGACCCGGATCGCGCCGCCCGGGCTGTTCCGACGGCTGTCATCGCGACGCCTCGAACCCAAGCGCTGCGATCGGGATCGCGACGACGCCGCCGTCGACGCCGACCGCGACCAGGCGGTCGCCGGCAAGCACGAGGCTCGCGGCGATCGGCGAGGCGAGCTGCACCGATTCGCGGATCTCACCGTCGAGGCTGATCCTGCGCACGACGCCGTCGAGTCCGGGCAGCACGAGGTCATCGCCCACCAGGGTCGGCGCGGCGATCACGGTGTGAGGAACCTTCGCGTACGAGGCCATCGGGAACGGCGAGGCGCCATCGACGGCTAGCTCCCACTCGACGCTGCCAGTCTTACGATCCAGCAGCAGGATGCCGCGGCCGGTGGCCGTCACCACGATCCCTCGAGCGGTGACCAGCGGTGTCGCCGGGCTGAATCCTCCCGAGTGCTCGGTGACCCAGCTGGTGCGGCCGGTGGCGCGGTCGACGCTCGTGGTGTGCCCGAACGCCGGCATGAGCACGCTGTCGGTGATCGCATCGTAGCTCGCCGTGCCCATGATCAGCAGGCGCTTGAGGCCGAGAAAAGGATCGTCGCCCATCGGAGCGGTCGCCCAGACGGACTCGCCCGTCGACGCATTGAGGCCGATCGGGTACTGCGGGGTGGGCCAGAATCCCATCACCAGCAGCTCGTCGACGATCAGCGGAGCTGCATGGTTGACCAGATTGTGGTGGGGCGAGAGGTCGGTGCGACGCCAGATCACCTCGCCCGTCGCGGCATCGATCGAGCGCAGGTCGGACTGGTCCCCGAGATAGACCTTGCCGTCCACCGCGGCCGGACCGTTCCAGCCGAAGCGGCGCAGCGGGTCGCTCGAGCCAAGCCGCCAGCGTTCCTCGCCGGTGCCGCGGTCGAAGCCGACCACATCGCCGCTCACCTCCGCCGCGATCACCACCTCACCGGAGACCACCGGGGTCGTCTTGACCGCGGATCGGCTGTCGGCGTGCCAGACGATCTCACCGCTCGCGAGGTCGATGGCCTCGACGGCACCAGCCGCCCGGTCTTCGATCTGCGAACCGGCGAACACCAGCTCGCCGTCGACGGCGACCGCCTGCCGGTGCCCCGCGCCGGTGAGCTGCGTGTGCCAGAGCACCTCGGCGTCCGTCCGGTGTCGGGAGGCCGCGAAGGTCGCGGTGTCCACCGAGCCGAGCGCGGGGGCCGTCTCGACGGTCAGCAGGGTCTGCGTCTCGAGGCTGATCCTCTCGCCGTCCCAGGTGACCCTGCGGAACGCGGGCGGGGTGTAGTCGAGGCTGGCGAAGAAAGTCGTCGGGCTGTTGACGTGGAGCGTGCCGTCGACCTCGACCACGCGCGAGGTGTGCCAGTGACCGGAGAAGGCGGCGACGGGCAGCCAGGGCAACTCTTGGATGATCGAGAAGTTGGGCTGGTCATGGAAGATCAGGATCCAGGGCGAGCCCTCAGGGATCCGGGCGAGGTCGTTCTTGACCCATTCGTTCTGGATCTCGTGATCGAGCCCCAGCTCGTGGGTGTGCCAGTCGAGGGTGACGATGTGCAGACCGGCCTTGTCGAAGCTGTACCAGCGCGGCCCGATGTATTTCTCGTACTGCTCCGGGTTGCCGACGTTGGTGAGGTAGTTGTTGCGGCTGATCATGCCGCCGTGCTCGCCGTTCATGTGGTCGTGGTTGCCTGGGATCACATGGACCGGTATCGGACTCGAGGCGATCGCGTCGACGAACCCCTCGTACTCGGCCGGGAGCCCGTGGTCGACGAGGTCGCCGGTGATGAAGACGCTCTGCGCCTTCGGCGCGTACTCGTCCAGCCGGCCGAGGAAGTCGCCGATCTGCTCGGGCAGGCTGCCTTCGCGGTAGAGGCCGAAGTCCTCGACGGCATGGCGCACCTCGGGGACCGTCATGTGAGTGTCGGTGAGGTGCACGAACTCGTAGGGGAGCGACTGCGGTTCCTCGCGGAGTGTGAAGACGATCTTCTCGTCGGCGGCTCGCGCCCACCATGGGTCGGCGGTCCATCCGGTGGGGCGGGTGAGCACCACGAAGTCACCCTCATCGGGAAGCTCGAACCGGCCGGTGGCATCGGCCTCGGTGACCTGGCGACCGTTGCTGACGGCGACCCCCGGGGCGGGTTCGCCGTCGGGTCTCCGAACGTATCCAAACATGGCAGAACTTCACTTTCTGACTTGGCGGTGACGGACAGAGTTCGCGCCGGCGAGCCGGTGCGTTCGATAACTCAGAGGCGGTGTTCCACGAGCACGTCCGCGGTGAGTGCGAGGTGA
>WOYR01000174.1:0-15073 GCA_011620705.1 Microbacteriaceae bacterium
TCCGACCTTCCGTCGTCACGGTCCGCGCTCCACGAGGGCGGCCCGTTCTTCGTCCTCCCAGGACCTTCGGCTCTGTCCGACCGGGCCGCTGCGACCGACGATGGGACTCGAATGCACTGAGGAGGCGTCATGGACGCGATGCGAGCCCTGTCCCCTGCGGAGCTGACCCGGATCATCGACCGGCGCGGCGTCTGCGTGACCGTCTACGCCGAGACCGGCCCGCGAGCCATGCTGGACGACGCCATCCACGAGGCGAGCCTGCTCCTGCGCCGCGAGGCGGACGATGCCACCCACACCGCCGTGCTCGACTGGCTGCGCGATGCCGCCGCCGACATCCGCACCCCTGTCCCCGGTGGAGCGGCGATCTTCGCGACGGCGACGGATCTGCGGGTCGTCCCGCTCGAGAGCCTCCCCTCCGCGGCGAGCGGCGGCACCCAGGTCCGCCTCGGCGACCGGTTCTTCGTCGCCCCGCTGCTGGTCGACCTCCAGTCCCGGATCCCGGTCATGGTGCTCGCGCTCTCGCAGAACTCGGTGCGGCTCGTCGATGCGAGCGCGGACCCGCCTCGGATCGTCCCGGTTCCAGGGCTGCCGGACAGCCTGCGCGGCTTCGACGCCCTCGATCTGACGAACGACCGCGAGACCCTAGCGCATCTGCGCACCTCCGAGGAGCCGACCATCCGCGAGCGGCAGTACGCGCACGCGATCGACCAAGCGATCGGCGGGGTCCTCGATCCGGCGGCACTGCTCGTGGTCGCCGCCGCCGAACCGCTTGCGGGACTGTTCGCGGAGTCGTCGCACCATGACCGCCTGGCGCACCCCGGGATCCACGGCAATGCCGATGACATGACCCCGGACGAGCTGGCCCGAGCGGCTCTGCCCTCGGTGGAGCGCGAGCGTGAAACGGTGCGCGACCGCGAACTGGCCCGGCTCGCCGAGTTCCCGAAGCGGGAGCTCGTGGCCGATCGTTCCGCTGTCATCCTGCCGGCGGGCCGCCTCGGCGCCATCGATACCCTGTACGTCGACCTCGACCGCCCGGATGAGGCAGCATACGTCGAAGAGGCCGCGCGCGCCGCCTACGCCGACGACGCCCGTATCGTCTCCGCCCGCGCCTCGGAGCTCCCGGAGCGCGCGGCGGCGGTGGCCATCCTCCGCTACCCGGTCCAGCCAGAACCGTCCGAGGCGGGCTGAGATGCAGGCCTACCGGGATCGTCGGGATGCCGGCGCTCGACTCGCCCAGTCACTGCTCCCGCTCGACCTGCCCGACCCCGTCGTCATCGGGCTGCCGCGCAGCGGGGTCCCGGTCGCGGCCGAGATCGCCGATCGGCTCAGGGCGCCGCTCGATGTCATCGTGGTGCGCAAGCTCGGCATCCCCTGGCAGCCGGAGGTCGCGATGGGTGCGATCGCGGAGGAGGGGGTGCGGGTGCTCGACGAGACCTTCATCGCTGACGCACGGGTGACGCCTGCCCAGCTCGAAACGGTGGAGCGCCGAGAGCGCGCCGTGCTCGATGCGCGGATCATCGCGATCCGGCGGGTCCGGCCCGCCGTGAACCTCGGCGGGCGGACGGTCGTGATCGTCGACGACGGGATCGCGACCGGCACCACCGCCGCCGCCGCGTGCCGGGTCGCGCGACGGCGCGGAGCCGCCTCGGTCGTCATCGCCGCCCCTGTCGCATCGGCCGATGCGCTGGCCCAGCTCCAACACGAGGCCGACCTCATCGTCTGCCCCTGGGTCCCCGCAGACTTCGGAGCCGTCGGCGCCTACTACCGCGACTTCTCCGCCACGCAGGACGAGGAGGTGCTGCGGCTGCTCGCCGCGGCATCCGACGCGGCATCGGGAAAGGATCGACCATGATCGAGACCAAGGGCACCCGCTCGTGGGACGAGGCGCTGCTGCAGGACATCCGAGCCATCGCCCGTCCGCTGACCAGCGAGTCCGACCTCGCGCCTCTGGTCGAGAAGGCGCGCGGTGCACGTTTCATCGCCATCGGCGAGGCATCGCACGGAACCCATGAATTCTACGGCTGGCGCGCCGCGCTCAGCAGGCGTCTGATCGAGGACCGGAGGATCGACTGGATCGGGGTCGAGGGCGACTGGCCGGACTGCTGGCGGATCGACCGCTGGGTGCGCGGGCTGGATCCGCAGGCCCGGGACGCCCGCGAGGTGCTCGCCTCCTTCGCCCGCTGGCCCACCTGGATGTGGGCGAACGCCGATGTCGCCGACTTCCTCGACTGGTTGCGCGAGTGGAACGAGCAGCGGCCGGCTGCATCCAGGGTCGGCTTCTACGGCCTTGACCTCTACTCGCTCTGGGACTCGCTCGATCGGATCATCGGGTGGGTCCGCCAGAACGCGCCGGACGCCTTGCCGGATGCCCTGCAGGCCTGGAAGTGCTTCGTGCCCTTCGGCGAGGACCCGCAGCGCTACGCCTGGAGCACCCGGCTGGTCCCGGAATCGTGCGAGGACGACGTCGTCGCCCTGCTCACGCGGGTCCTGCACGAGACGCGCCACGACGGCGACGACGCATTCGACGCCGTGCAGAACGCCGAGGTGGCGGCCGACGCCGAGCGGTACTATCGCGCGATGATGCGGGCCGACCGGCTGTCGTGGAATGTCCGCGACATCCACATGGCCGACACGATCGACCGGCTCGCCGCGCGTTTCGGCCCGCAGTCCCGGGGTCTGATCTGGGAGCACAACACCCATGTCGGCGACGCCAGGGCGACGGACATGCTGGGCGCCGGGATGGTCAACGTCGGGCAGCTCCTGCGCGAGCGCCATTCCTCCGACGGCGTGCTGCTCGTGGGGTTCGCCGGGCATGGCGGGAGCGTGATCGCCGGCTCGGCCTGGGGAGAGCCCGAAGCGGTGATGCGGGTGCCCGAGTCGGGACCGGGGAGCCACGAAGATCTGCTGCACCGGGCCCTCGACGGCCCCTCGGTGCTCGTGTTCCCCGACGATCGCCGCCGTCCATGGCTGACGGCGCGCCTCGGCCATCGCGCGATCGGCGTCGTCTACGACCCGGATCGGGAGCACGGCAACTTCGTGCCGACGGTCATGGGCGACCGGTACGACGCGCTGATCTGGTTCGACCAGACCGAGGCGCTCATCCCGCTCAGTCACGAGCCGTCGGCGCCGGGTCCGGAATACGAGACCGAGCCGAGCGGGTTCTGACGCTGCAAGCACGACGGCCCGCGGGTGATCGGGTTCAGCGCTCCCCGCGGGCGGAGATGTGCTCGACCATGCGCTCCAAGGCGTAGACGGGATCGCGGCCGCCGCCCTTGACCTGGGCGTCGGTCGCGGCGAGGGTCTCGATCGCGCGGCCGAGGCCGGCATCCGTCCAGCCCTGGAGGTCGCGCCGCGCCCTGTCGACCTGCCACGGGGCGAGGCCGAAGCGCGCGGCGAGCTCGCCCGAACTGCCCCGCTGGCCCGAGAGCTTGGCCATGGTGCGGACCTTGCTGGCGAAGGCGGCGACCATCGGCACCGGGTCGGCCCCCGAAGCGAGCGCGTGCCGGAGCAGCCCGAGAGCCTCGCCGTGGTGGCCGGCGATCGCGGCATCCGCGACGGCGAAGGCCGTGGTCTCGACCCGGCCCGCGTAGTAGCGGTCGACGGTCGCCTCGGTGATCTCCTCGCCGGCGTCGGCGAGCAACTGCTGACAGGCGGCGGCCAGCTCGGCGAGGTCGTCGCTGAAAGCGCTCACGAGTGCGCGCTGGGCGCCCGCGGTGATGCGGCGCCGGGCGGCGGAGAACTCGGCCGACACGAAGTCGTACTTGTCGTTGTCGCGCTTCAGCTCGGCGCAGACGATCTCGATGCCGCCGCCGGCGCCTGCGCGGATCGCGTCGAGCAGCTTCTTGCCCCTGACGCCACCGGCGTGCCGGAGTACCAGATAGGCCCCGTCGGCAGGCGCTTCGAGGTAGGCGAGCGCCTCATCGAGGAAGGCGTCACTGCTCTTCTCGACGCTCTCGACCCGGATGAGGCGGGGCTCGCCGAACAGGCTGGGGCTCGCCAGGGTGATCAACTCACCCGGCGCGTAGGAGCCGGCGTCGAGGTCGGACACCTCCAGCGATGGGTCCTCCGCCTTCAGGATGTCGCGCAGCTGCCGGATCGCCCGATCCGCCAGCACCGTCTCGGTGCCGCTCACGAGCACCACCGGCGCCGGCCGCACCTGATCCCAGGCGAGCTGCGGGATCACCGCCTTCACCGCCTTCGCGGCAGCCGCGGACCTGGCGGCCGGGGCCCTGCCGGTCGGTCGCGCCATCCGAAGTCCTCTCCTCGCATCAGCCTAATCGGAGGGGCCGACCGCCGGGCTCGGGGCCGGAGTCCGGGTCCGGGTCGGCGTCGGCGTCGGCGTCGCGAGCGTGCCGGCCCCGGTCAACTCCCCATCGCGCACGACATCCTCCGCCTTCTCGGTCCAGACCCGGAGATCGCCCGGGCGATCGCCGGGCGCGATCAGCGACATCCCATCGAGATCGCTGCGGATCGGCCGGGTGCCGACCGCCGCCAGGATGCCCAGCAGCTTCGCCGTCGGATGCCCGTAGTCGTTGCCAGCGCCCACCCCGATCAGCCCGATCGTTGCGTGCAGCGCCTCGTAGAGCCGCGCCGACTGGTCCGCGGAGCCGTGGTGCGCCACCTTCACCACATCGACGTGCCGGAGCCGCCCTGTGCCGAGCAGGCGCGCCTGCGACTCCTCGCCGAGGTCTCCGAGCAGGATGCCGCTGAGGCATCCCCGCAGACAGTCGCCGGCGGCGGTCACCTGGATCGTGACGCTCGCCGGATTGCCCGGCTCGACCCCGCGCGGCGGCGGCCACAGCACATCCCAGCGCAGCTCGCCCAGCGTCCCGCTCTCGCCGCGGCTCACCTGGTCGACCGCGGCGCCGTTCGCGCGCAAGTCGCTCGCGATCCGCGCATCGCCGGGGTCGCTCGGCGGCCCGATCAGCGCCCGATCCACCCTGCCGTAGACCGCCGAGACTCCCCCGACATGGTCGAGGTCGTAGTGGGTGAGCACCAGCAACTGGATGCGGCCGATCCCGAGCTCGTCGAGGCAGTGCCGCAGCCGCTCGGGGTCCGGGCCCGTGTCGACAAGGGCGATCATGCCCTGGCTGCGGATCACCGTGGCATCGCCCTGCCCGATGTCGCACAGGGCGAACTCCCAGTCGGAGGGGCGCGTGACGCTCTCGACCAGCCGCGATCCGGCCAGCGTGGCGAGGTAGCCGACCAGGGCCACCACGAGTGCACGGCGAGCCCACCGCCGGACCCGATGGGGTGCACCGCCCAGCAGGGCGAGCAGGCCCGCCAGCGTCACCGCGATCAGCAGCAGCACCCCGAGTGCGCCCGTCGGCCACGGCGACCGCGCACCGGGGAGCCCGGCGAAGAAGGCGGCCACGGCCGCGATCCAGCTCGCCGGCAGCCAGGCCAGCCAGGCGAACACGGTCGCGAGCGGCGGAAGGAACGGCGCAGCGGCGCAGGCGACGAGCCCCAGGACGGTCACCGGCGCCGCCGCAGGTCCCGCCAGCAGATTGGCGGCCACCCCGTAGAGCGGAAGCGACGGATTCAGCAGCAGGAGCACCGGCTGGCACGCCAGTTGCGCCGCGATCGGCACGGCGAGCACGAGCGACAGTCCTCGCGGGAGCCGGCGCCCGATCACCTCGGCGATGGGGCGCGCCAGCAGCAGGATCCCTGCCGTCGCGAGCACCGAGAGCGCGAAGCCGTAACTGCGCGACAACCACGGATCGATCGCCAGGAGCGCGAGCACCGCGACGCACAGGAGCGGGAGGCCTCGGGCGGCGCGTCCCGTGGCGAGCGCGAAGAGCGCGATGGCCGCCATCACCGCCGCGCGGATCACACTGGGCTCCGGCGTCACGAGCACCACGAATCCGGCCAGCACGCCGGCGGCGGCCCCGAGGCGCGCGAGTCGCGGCAGGCCGAGCCCGGCCGCGACCGCGAGCGCGAGGCCCACCACGATCGCGCAGTTCGCCCCGGAGACCGCGGTGAGATGGCTGAGGCTCGCGGTCTTCATCGCCTCGTCCAGGGTCGCGCTCACCGCGCTGGTGTCGCCGATCGCCAGGCCGGGCAGCAGGGCCCCGCCGTCGCCGGGGAGGGCGGATGCCGCCTGCCGGAAATCCCGGCGCACCGCATCGGCAGCGGCCAGCAGCCATGGCGGGGCGCCCGCCCGGATGGCGTCGCCGCGCAGGAACACCAGGAACGCCACCTCCTCCCCAGGCTCCGCCGCCTCGAGCGTTCCGGTGACACGCAGCAGGCTGCCGATCTGCGCGCCGCGGATGGCGGAGTCGCCGGCGTCCCCGAAGATCAGCACCGGAGTCGAGACCTCGACCGGCGTCGCCGCGACCCGTGCCGACTCGACGGTCGCGGGGATCCGACCATCGACCGCGCGCCCCGACACCACCACGACCAGTTCGACCGAACGCCCGGCGTGCGCCGCCTCGGTGAGCAGCTCGGGCGAGCGCGCACCGGACTGCGCCGCGACCGAGGTGACCGCCAGCGCCGCCCCGGCCAGCGCGAGCACCACGAGACCTCGCCAGGCGCCGGGCACCCGGAGCAGGGCGAGCACCGCGGCGAGCACCCACAGCCCGATCGCGGCGGCGAAGGCGACTCCCGGGCCGGGTGCGGCGACCGCGATCCCCGCCCCCAGCCATGCGGCGGCCGTGACCGGCAGCAGCCGCAGATCGTTCGCGGCAGGAGCCATCCTGTGCTGCGCAGCCATGGCGCGGAGGGGAGGCGCTGTCGTCGCCGTCACGTGGTGACGAGGTCTTTGAGCCCGTCGAAGGTCTTCTCGCCGATCCCCGAGACGCTCATCAGATCTTCGATCGCCATGAAGCGGCCGTTCGCGGCGCGCCAGGCGAGGATGCGCGCCGCCATGGCCGGCCCCACTCGCGGCAGGGTCTCCAGGGTCGGTCCGTCTGCGGTGTTGATGTTCACCTTGCCGGGAATCGACGTGCCGGCGCCCGCGGCCGCCCCCGGCACCGCGGTCTCACCGAGCGCCGGCACGATGATCTGCTCGCCGTCGCTGAGGAAGCGCGCGAGATTCAGGGCCGCCGGATCGGCGGACGCGGTCAGCCCGCCCGCGAGAGCGACGGCATCCACCGCCCGATCCCCGTCGTGCAGGGCGTAGAGCCCCGGTTCGTTGACCTGCCCGAGGATGTGCACGTAGATGACCGCGCCGCCCGAGCCCGGCGGCGCCGAGGGCCCCGGCGCGCCGGACGACTGCAGCGCACTCGGCGCCACCGCCGACGACGCCCCGTGCGGCGTGATCGCGGTGATGAAGACGGCGCAGGCGAGGCCCACCATGAACAGGATGAGCGCGGCTCCGACTCCGACCCGCACGCGGGCGCGGCGCGCGTCGGGAGCCGGAGCCGAACTCATGCCCGAAGGCTAGGGAAGACCATGCGCCCGAAGGCACGGCGCCGCGAGCTCTGTGAGTCGACTACCCCTTGGTGGCGATGTTGACGACGCGCGGAGCCTTCACGATCACGTTGACGACCTCCCGGTCGCCGATCGAGCGCGCCACAGCCGCCGATGCCCGAGCGAGCTTCTCCAGCTCGCTCGCGCGGATCGTCGGCGACACCTCGAGCTTGTCCCGCACCTTGCCATCGACCTGCACGATCGCGGTGATCGAGTCCTCGACCAGCAGGGTCGGATCCGGCTTGCGCAGCCCGGCGAAGGCCACGCTCGACCCGTATCCGAGCCGCTCCCACATGTCCTCGGCCGTGTACGGCGAGAACAGGCTCAGCAGCACCGCGACGACTTCGATGGCCTCGCGCACCGCCGGGTCGCCGGCCCCGGGTCCGGAGTCGATGGCCTTGCGGATGGCATTCACCAGCTCCATCAGCCGAGCCACCACCACATTGAACTTGAAGGCCTCGAGCAGGCCGGGAGCATCCGCCAGCAGCCGGTGCGTCTGGCGGCGCAGCGAGGCGTCTCCGCCCTTCCACTCGACCTCGGGCGGCGACGTCACCTCGCCCGAGATGCGCCAGGCGCGCGCCAGGAACTTCGCCGAACCGGTGGGCGAGACATCCGCCCAGTCGATGTCGTCCTCCGGCGGACCGGCGAATGCCATGGTGAGGCGCAGAGCGTCGGCGCCGTGCGCGGCCAGCTCACTGGCGAACTCGACCAGGTTGCCCCTCGACTTCGACATCTTCGAGCCGTCCATGAGCACCATGCCCTGGTTCAGCACGGCGCTGAACGGCTCGGTGAAGCTCAGGTAGCCCAGGTCGAACAGCACCTTGGTGATGAAGCGCGCGTACAGCAGATGGAGGATCGCGTGCTCGACGCCGCCCACGTACTGGTCGACCGGCGCCCACTTCTCGGCGTCGGCCGGCTCGAAGGCGCGGCTGTCGTCGTTCGGGTCCAGGAACCGCAGGAAGTACCACGAGCTGTCGACGAAGGTGTCCATGGTGTCGGGATCCCGGCGCGCCGGGCTTCCGTCGGGCAGCGTGGTGTTCACCCAGTCGGTTGCCGCCCCCAGCGGGCTCTGCCCCTTCGGCTTCAGGTCGAGACCCGCCGAGTCCGGCAGGCGCACCGGCAGCTCGCTCTCGGGCACCGGATGCAGCGAGCCGTCCTCCCCGTGCAGGATCGGGATCGGCGTGCCCCAGTAGCGCTGGCGGGAGATCAGCCAGTCGCGCAGCCGGTAGGTCTTCGCCGCGCGGCCGGTCCCCGCCGCCTCGAGCAGCTCGATGACCCGCTGGATGGCGTTCGCCTTGTTCAGTCCGTCGAGCGGGCCGGAGTTGATCATGCGGCCCGCCCCGGTCAGGGCGACGCCGGTGTCCGCCGGGTCGGGACCCGGCACATCGGCGGCGTCGAGCATCTCCTGGGTGATCACCGGGATCGCGCCGGTCACCGGCGCGTTGGTGTCCACGACCACCTTCACCGGGAGGCCGAACTTCAGGGCGAAGTCCAGGTCGCGCTGGTCGTGCGCCGGGACCGCCATCACGGCGCCGTGGCCGTAGTCGGCCAGCACGTAGTCGGCGGTCCAGACCGGCAACCGCTCGCCGTTCACCGGGTTGATCGCCGTTCGCTGCAGCGGGATGCCGGTCTTCACCCGGCCGGCGTCCTGGCGCTCCACCTCCGTGGACTTCTGCACCTGCTCGAGGTAGTCGGCGAACGCGGCCTGCACCTCGGGCGTCGAATCCGCGGCCAACTGGGCGGCGAGCTCTGAATCGGGCGCCACCACCAGGAACGTCGTGCCGAACAGCGTGTCGGGCCGGGTCGTGAACACGGTGACCCTGTCGGGATGCCCCTCGATGACGAAGTCGACATCCGCCCCGATCGAGCGCCCGATCCAGTTGCGCTGCATCGCGATCACCTTGGCGGGCCACGAGCCCTCGAGCTGGTTCAGGTCGTCCAGCAGCCGGTCGGCGTAGTCGGTGATCTTGAAGTACCACTGGGTGAGCTGCTTCTTGACGACCACAGCGCCGGAGCGCTCGGATGTGCCATCCGGGAGCACCTGCTCGTTGGCCAGCACGGTCTGGTCGATCGGGTCCCAGTTGACCCAGCTGTCCTTGCGGTACGCCAGCCCCTTCTCGTACAGCTTCAAGAACAGCCACTGGTTCCACTTGTAGTACTCGGGGTCGCTGGTGTGCAGTTCGCGGCTCCAGTCGAAGCTGTTGCCGTAGAGCTTGAAGCTGGCCTTCTGCTGGGCGATGTTGGCGTACGTCCACTCGCGCGGATCGGTTCCGCGCTTGATCGCGGCGTTCTCGGCGGGCAGCCCGAAGGAGTCCCAGCCGATCGGGTGCAGCACCTGGAAGCCCTGCTGGCGCCAGTAGCGGGCGACGATGTCGCCGTAGGCGAAGGCCTCTGCGTGCCCCATGTGCAGATCGCCCGACGGGTACGGGAACATGTCGAGGATGTACTTGCGCGGCTTCGCGTTGCTGTCGTCGTCGACCTCGAAGGGCTTCTCCGCCTCCCACCGCGCCAGCCACTTCTGCTGGAGCGCAAAGATGTCGTAGCTCGAGCCGTCGTCGCCGGACGGGCGGCCGTCGCTTCGGGGCGCGGTGCTGTGCTGCAGGGTCACGGAGCTCACATTCGGTGGTGGGGTTCGGATGCCGGGGCCGCCGAGCGGGCAGGCGCGCCATCCGAGCATCCACAGTACCCAACCGGGACCGACGGGCGGGTGTTCCCGCCGGCGACTGCGTACCCTGATGCCATGACCGCGTCGACGACGTCCCGCTGGCGGGCTGGATCGCTCGAGGTGCGGGACGACTGCGATGTCGCCCCGGCCACGATCCTCGCGGCCGACTCCTGGCTGGTCGATGAGGGCACGGTGCTCGCGCTGGGACTGCACCGCACCCGGTTCCTCGATGCGGTCGCCGAGCTCGCGGAGCGGCACGAGCGCGTCGGCGAGGTCGAGGCGCTCGACGTCGAGGGCTTCTGGGATGCCGCGATCTCGAGCATCCCGCTTGGCGGCCTCTGGTTCCCGCGCGTCGAGCTGCGGGTGCAGCACGACGCCGCCGAACTCCTGCTGCGGATGCGCCCAGCCCCGGAGCTGCGCCGCTCCCTCGCGCTGACGACCTTCCGCGGCCGCGACCCGCGCACCGAGCCGTGGATCAAGGGGCCGGACCTCGAGGCGATGACCCGCCTGCGCACCCAGGCGCAGGCGCACGGCGCCGACGAGGCGGTGATCCTGAGCCCCATGGTGGACGGGCGCGGCGGCAGCGTCGCAGAGGGCTCGACCACCTCCCTCGCCTGGTGGGCGGGGGACACGCTCTGCGTCCCCTCGATCGAGCTGCCGCGGATCGACTCGGTGACCATGCGCAGCGTGCTGGCGCTCGCCGCTGCCACCGGGGTGGACGTGCTGCACGACGAGGCGGCACCGGAGGCGCTCGACGGATGCGAGGTGTGGGCGCTGAACGCGCTGCACGGCATCCGGATCGTCACCGGCTGGGTCGACGGACCCTCCATGGCCGAACAGCCCGGCCGTCTCGACGCCTGGCGCGCCCGGCTCGGCGCGCTGCGCAAGCCGCTGCCGTGACCGGGCTGATCATGGCAGGGCTGATCGTCGATCCGCTCGGCTGGATCCTCTCGACGGTCGCACACGTCGACCCCGTCACCCGCACCCTGTTGGCCGGCGTCGGGATGTTCTTCGAGACGACACTGCTGATCGGCCTGCTGGTCCCCGGCGACACGATCGTGCTCGTCGCCAGCACCGGCGTGGCGAGCGTGCCGCAGTATCTCGGGATGCTGCTCGCGGTCATCGCCGGCTCCCTCGCCGGCGAGAGCGTCGGCTTCCTGCTCGGGCGGTGGTTCGGCCACAGCATCCGAGCCTCGAAGCTCGGAGTCCGGCTCGGCGAGAGCAACTGGGTCCGAGCGGAGCTGTACCTGGAGCGGCGCGGCGGAATCGCGGTCTTCGCATCGCGCTTCCTGCCGGTGCTGCACGCCCTGGTGCCTCTCACCGTCGGAATGGCGCAGTGGCGCTATCGGCACTTCATCGCCTGGACGGCGCCGGCCTGCGCCGTCTGGGCGATCGCCTATGTGACCGTGGGGACGCTCGCGGCGGGCGGCTACCGCCAGCTCGTGACCCAGCTGCACTGGGCCGGCTACCTGTTCGGCGGCGCCGTTGTCGTGTTCTTCGTCGCCGTCCTGGTGATCCGGCGCGCACTCGAGCGGCGCGAGGCGCGCCACTGGGCGGGCGAGGATGCCGTGCCCCCGCCCGACCCATCGGTCGAACCGCCGTCCGAGCCCTCGAGGTGACCCGATCGGCACGATGCGCGCCCACGATCGCACCATATGCGTCAGCTCGATGAGCGCCGGGTGCCGAAAGGGGGGCGGACGCCGCGGCATCCACCCCCCTCCGCGCTACTTGGTGAAGCCGTTCGCCTTCAGCCAGTCGTTCGCGACCGTCTTCGGGTCGGCTTTCTCGGCGCCGCCCGTGCGCTTGTTGAACTCGAGCAGGTCCTTGGTGGTGAGCTTGGCCGACACCTTGTCGAGCACGGCGCTGATCTTGCCGGCCTTGCTCGCGGTGACGATCGGCACGACCTGCTGCGAGGCGAAGAGGTTCTTCGGATCGGTGAGCGTGACGAGCTTGTTGTCGAGGATCGACGGGGTGGTGCTGTAGATGTCGGCGACCTGCACGGCGTTGTCCAGCAGGGCCTTCAGCGTGGCGGGGCCGCCGCCATCGTTGATCGCCTGGAACGTCAGGTTCGTGAGGCCGTAGATGCTCTGCAGGCCGGGCAGGCCGTCGGGACGGGTCTGGAACTCCGGATTCGCCGCGACGATCACCGAACCGGGCACCTTCGCCAGGTCGGCGATCGAGCTGAGGTTGTTGGCCTTCGCGAACTCCGGCGTCACGTTGAGCGAGTCGGAGTCCGCTGCGGCGCTGAAGTCCAGAGCCGTGAGGTTCTTCGGCAGTGCGGCGGCGAGCGCCGTCTTGACCTCGTCGCCCGATTTGGCGTTCGCCGCCTTGTCGAGATACGACAGGATGCTTCCCGCGTACTCCGGGATCAGATCGACCTCGCCGTTCTCCAGCGCCGGGATGTAGGCGGCGCGCGCCCCGATGTTCGGCTTGTAGCTCACGGTCACGCCGGACGCCGCGAGCGCCCCGCCGTACACATAACCGAGGGTGACGTTCTCGGGGAAGTTCGCCGAGCCGACCACGACCGATGTCGCACCGCTGCTGCTCCCGCCGCCGAGCGACGAGGAGCTGGAGCATCCGGCGAGCGCCAGCGCTGCCGCCGCCGCCACCGCGATGCCCGCGATGATGCCTCTGTGTTGCCTCTTCATGACTGCATACCTTCCTGGACGGCGCGCGGGCGGGGTGCCCGCGCACGCTTCTGGGGGTCGTTCGGGTTCGAACGGCCGAGGGCGACGCCGTGCGGCACCACCAAGCGCTGGACGGCGGCCAGCAGGCCGTCGACGACGAGCGCGAGCGCGGTGATGAGGATGGCGCCGGCGAGGAGCTGGACGAAGTCCGCCTGGGCGAGTCCGTTGATCAGGTAGATGCCGAGCCCCCCGAAGGCGAACGCGGAGGCGATACCGAGGGTGGCGATCACCTGCAGCGCCGTCGCGCGCAGACCACCGATGAGCAGAGGGAGCGCCAGCGGGATCTCGACGCGCAGGACGATCTGCCACTCGGTCATCCCGAGAGCGCGCGCGGCATCGATGGTCTGCCGGTCCACCGACTCCACCCCGGCGTATGCTCCGGCGAGCATCGGCGGGATCGCGAGGATCACCAGCACGACCGTGATCGGCAGCAGTCCGATCCCGAACAGCAGGATCAGGATCGAGAGCAGTCCGAGCGTCGGCAGGGCGCGGGCGATGTTGCTGATCAGGATCGCCGCACCACGGCCTCGACCGCTGTGCCCGATCCCGATCCCGATGGGCAGCGCGATCGCGACCGCGATCAGCACGCACAGCCCGCTCACCGCGAGGTGCTCGAGCAGGTGCCCCGAGATGTCCGGGCCCGCGCTCCAGTGCGCGGGATCGAGGATCCACGCGAAGGCGCCGCCGAAGAGGTTCACAGCACCTCCGCGTCCTGCGGGGCGTAGATCTGCGGTGCCGCCATGCGGCGCGCGTGGTTCCACGGGGTGATCGCGCGACCGATCCGCGACAGGATCACGTCGTACAGCGCGGCCAGCAGCAGGATGCAGACGATGCCGACGATCGCCTCGGTGAGGAACGAGCGCTGGAAGGCATCCGTGAAGAAGGAGCCGAGCTGGTCGATGCCGATCAGGGCGCCGACGCTGGCCAGGCTCACCGTGCTGACCGATACCACCCGGATGCCGGCGAGCAGCACCGGGACGGCGAGCGGCAATTCGACGGCGAAGAAGCGCTGCCAGCGCGAGAACCCGACCGCGGTGGCGGAGGCCAGCACGTCCTGCGGGACGGAGGCGAAGGCGTCAGCCGCCGAGCGCACCATGATCGCGACGGCGTAGATGCTCAGCGCGAAGACCAGGTTGAGCGGATCGAGGATGGCCAGCCCGAGAACGACCGGCACCAGCACCAGGAGGGCGATCGACGGGATCGTGTAGAGGACGCCGCCCAGCGAGAGCAGGATCGAACGCGCCACCTGGGAGCGGCCGGCCCAGTAGCCGAGGGGGATGGAGAGCACCAGCCCGATCACGATGGGCGGGGCGGTCAGAGCCAGATGCTCCAGAACGCGCCCCCCGATCAGGCCGAGGTTGCTGCCGATCCATCCCCAGTTCATCAGGCGTCGCCCGCCTGGTCCGTCTTGTTCGAGATGCTGCGCGACTTCGGGCTCGGGTGCCCGACCGCGAGGCGGCCGCCTGGCGCCGCGATGACGCCGACCGGGTAGCCGCCGGCATCCACCAGAACGCGGTCGTCACCGCGCGAGGCCGCATCGCTGATGGTGAGCCGCCGCTTGCCGCGGTCGGCACCGATGAAGGTGGCCACGAAGTCGTTGGCGGGCTCGGCCAGGATCTGCTCCGGCGCGCCCTGCTGCACGATGCGGCCGCCCTGCTCGAGCACGACCACCTCGTCGCCCAGGAGGAAGGCCTCGTCGATGTCGTGCGACACGAAGACGATGGTCTTGGCGAGCTCCTTCTGCAGTCGCAGCACCTCCTGCTGCAACTCGGCGCGCACGATCGGGTCGACCGCGCTGAACGGCTCGTCCATCAGCAGGATGTTGGGGTCGATGGCCAGCCCCCTTGCCACCCCGACGCGCTGCTGCTGGCCGCCCGAGAGCTGGCTCGGGTAGCGGTCGGCCAGGGTGCGCACGAGGCCAACCGTGTCCATCATCGCGAGCGCGCGCTTGCGGGCGTCGGCCCGTGAGACCCCGCTCAGGCGCGGAACGGTTGCGATGTTCTCGGCGACCGTGCGATGCGGCAGGAGGCCCGAGTTCTGCATGACGTAGCCGATACCGCGGCGCAACCGGACGGGCTCGATCTTCGAGATGTCCCGGCCGTCGATCTCGACCGTGCCGGAACTCGGGTCGACCATGCGATTGATCATCCGCATCAGGGTGGTCTTGCCGGAGCCGCTCGACCCGACCAGCACGGTGATCCGGCGCGCCGGGATGACGAGGCTGAAATCCTCCACGGCGCGCGTGCCATCGGGGTAGGTCTTCGAGACCTCGCGGAACTCGATCATCGACGCCCGCTCCCTCGATCCCCGG
>WOYR01000174.1:15173-16945 GCA_011620705.1 Microbacteriaceae bacterium
ATGGTGACGGCGGACTGCAGTGCGAGCCGCGCTTCCTCCTCATCGGACATCCCGAACCGCTCGACGAGCACGACCGCCAGGCGCTCCGCGAAGAGATGCAGAACAGGGATGCGGGCGAGCGGACGCAGGTCGAGCACGTCGCCGAAGCGGAGGGAGGCGAAGCCCGGCTCGTCGTGGAAGGCGTCGGTGAACGCGCGGAAGGCTGCGCCCAGCGCGTCCTGCCATCTCTCGTGACGCGTGTCCTTCAGGGCGGCGATCGCGCGCTCGCCCACCCGTTCCACATTGCGAGCGGCGAGGCTCTGCAGCACCGCGATGCGGTCGGGGAAGTAGCGGTAGACGGTCCCGATCGAGGCGCCCGCCCCTTCGGCCACCATCGCCGTGGTGAGCCGTTCGTAACCGATCTCGTCGATCACGTGGGCCGCTGCATCCAGCAGAGCGGCGAGCCGTGCGGTGCTGCGAGCCTGAACCGGCTCATTGCGGATCGATGCCTGGCCGTCGATACGGGCCGGCAGGACGGAAGTGTCAGTCACAGCAAATCTCCTCAACCTTCGTGCTGGCGGGCGCGGGGATGTGCCGCGGGTTCCGGTCGTGGTGATTGTATCCTGACGGCTCGGAAGACTGCCCCTCCGCCGCGGTGGCACCGTGACACACTGGGGAAATGCCCGGTCGCAGCTCCCGCATGCATTGGCTGGCGCGGCTGGAAGACGTCTGGCGCCGCGCGCGCGAGCGACGGGGGATCCGGCGCGGCCTGGTGGCCGCGGTGATCCCGTTCACCGGTTATGGCACCAGGCAAGAGGTGCGCGTGCTCGGCCGGGTCGTGCTCCGCCGGCCCGGCGCTGCGCCCTCCGACCGCTTCACGAAGATCCGCGGCTGGCGCAGCTTCCTGAGCATCCCGGTGGGCGACGCCGATGTCGAGGTCGTCATCGGCGAGGCGCGGCGCACGATCCGCACCGACCGCGGCGGCGTCCTGGATGCCGCGATCCCGGCGCACCTCGCGCCCGGCTGGACCGCCATCCGGCTGTCGATCGGCAGCGATGAGGTGGAAGCCCCCGTGTTCGTGGTCGATGACGGGGTGAGCTTCGGGGTCGTATCCGACGTGGACGACACGGTGATGGTGACGGCCCTCCCCCGCCGGCTGCTCGCGGCGTGGAACACCTTCGTGGTCGACGAGCACGCGCGCCGGCCGGTGCCGGGCATGGCGGTCGCATACACGCGACTGTGGCAGGAGCATCCGGGATCCCCGGTGATCTACCTCTCGACGGGGGCCTGGAACGTCGCGCCGACCCTCACCCGCTTCCTGGAGCGCAACGTGTACCCGCGCGGCGCGCTGCTGCTGACCGACTGGGGCCCGACCCATGACCGCTGGTTCCGCAGCGGCGCGGAGCACAAACGGGCGAGCCTCGAGAGGCTGGCGCGCGAGTTCCCCGGCGTGAGCTGGCTGCTGATCGGCGATGACGGGCAGCACGACGAGGAGATCTACGCCGAGTTCGCCGCGGCGCACCCGGAGAGCGTCGCGGCGATCGCGATCCGGCGCCTGACTCCGGGGCAGGCGGTCCTGGCCGGCGGGCGCAGCAGCGCACCGACGCACGGCCCTCACGGCGTCCCATGGGTCTCCGCCGAGGACGGACCCGGGATGATCGAGGAGTTCGAGCGGCTGGGGCTGCTGGACGCGATCTCGTAGGCTTCGGCGATTCGGGGATCAGGCCGCGAGCTCGCGCAGGTCGATCGCCTCGTCGGCGAGCAGATCCGCATCGACGGCCTCGCCGCGCCGG
>WOYR01000105.1 GCA_011620705.1 Microbacteriaceae bacterium
CCGTGACCTCACGATTTTCAGTCGTGCGCTCTACCAACTGAGCTACAGAGCCGCGTGCCCCGAAAGGCAGCCGCACCATTCTACCGGGTCGAGCTGCGGGTCGAGAAGCGGTACCTGATCTGCGCTTTTGGAGATCGGTGCGGATGAGACGGCCTGCTGTCCGGTGGGCCAAGAACATGAGCATCCTGCGTGAAAACGGCCGATCGCAGTTCATCGAACTCGCCGGTGTCGAGTCGGCCTGGCTCACGCCGAGCACCTGCTGCCGCATCCGCCAGCGCATTCGTGCGTCGACGCCTGCCGAGCTTGCGACCGCGATCGGCGTCGGTCGGCTCGTGATCGCCGGCTACGTCACGCTCGAGATGCTCGCCGTGCGCCGCATCGCCCGCGACGCGGTCAGCGAGTTCGCCGATCGCCGGCGGGATGGACTCAGCCGGCCGACCTCCCTTCGCGCCAGCCGGCTCGAGGCGCCGCGAGTGCGGCGATATCACCACATGACACATTGTGGGAATAAGACCACATCGAGTAGTGTGGTGATATTCCCACTAGGAGGTGCGCTATGCCGGAGCTGACCGCGCGGAAGCTCAAGGACGTCGCTGCCGTGATCAAGGCCGCCCGGGAGGATGCCGGGATCAGTCAGGCCGAGCTTGCCGAGCGCCTCGTGTTCCCCCGGGACTACATGGTCGACCTCGAGGCCGCGAAGCCGAGTGTCTACACGACCCGCCTGTTCCGGGTCCTGCACGAGCTCGGCATCACCCTCAGGCTCGAGTACGGGGACGACCGTGCCGAGTCTTGACCTGTACCTGCACGACCGGCGGGTCGGCGAGGTCAGCCCGGACGGACGAGATCGCACCCGGGTCATCCTGGTGGTCGACCGCGGCTACCGGCAGGAGGTGCTGCTCAGCGAGTCGTTCGCGACGCTGCCGGGCCGACGACCGCCGGTGGATGCCGTATCGAACTTCCTCGGCGGCTACGTCCCGGAGGGCCACCACCGCGAGCAGATGGCGGCGAAGCGGCGGATCGACAAGGACGATCTCTTCGCATTGCTCACCGAGTTCGGCGGTTCCATCGCCGGCGCCGTGACGCTGCGCCGCCCCGACGAAGCTCCGGACTACCGGCCGACGTACCAGCCCCTCGACGACCGGGCCCTCGCCGCGAAGCTGAAGCAAGCGCTCGAGGACAGCGACCAGGGTCTCCCGGACGACAGCCGCTCGACGCTGCCGGGCTCCCAGCCGAAGGTGCTCGTCGCACGATTCGGCGACGGCTGGGTCTACCCGCACGGTCGTGCGCACTCGACGCACATCCTGAAGCCGCAGGTGCCTGCCAGACCCAACCGCATCTTCGACGAGCACTACAGCCACCAGCTTGCGAAGCGCATCGGGCTCTCCGCATTCCAGAGCGAGATCCTGTCGGCGGGCCGGATGAAGTATCTCGCGATCGAGCGCTTCGACCGCGCTGTTGTCGGCGACGTCGTGCATCTGCGCCACCAGGAGGACCTCGCGCAGGCGATGGGCCTCGACTGGCGCGATACCGACGTGAAGTTCCAGGAACCGGACTGGCCGACTGACCCGAAGCGTGCCACCGCGCGAAGGATCGCCGAGCTGCTCGGCTCCATCCCTGGTGGCGATGCCGCGGTCGAGCAGTGGGTGCGTCAGCTGACCTTCCACGTCGCGATCGGCAACAACGACGCCCACGCGAAGAACGTCGCCCTCATGCACCACCCGCATGGCACCGAACTCGCGCAGGTCTACGACGCGCTGCCGAATCTGTTCCAGGAAGGGCTCGTGAAGTGGGACATGGCTCTGGCGATCGACAAGCTCTTCGATCATCGGAGGATGTCTGTCGAGCGGCTGCTCGCCGAGATCAAGACGTGGGGGGTGATTCCCGAGCGGCGCGCCTCGACGATCATCGCCGAGTTGCTCACGGCGCTCGACGCCGCGGTCGCCGAGCGGGGCACGCCGAAGGACCTCTCCGAGGGTCTGGTCGACGGGCTGCGCTGGAACCTCAGCCGACTGCTCGCCGGTCAGGAGATCAGCGAGCCGAAGCGCTGACGCGCTGCGTTGCCGGAAATTCCGACACGCCGACGACACGCCGGAGCGGAAATTCCTTTCGAGATAGCCGTCCACACGGCTATTCACACCAAAGCCCGCGGGATTCCGGAGGAAATCCCTGGTCACGGGCTGGTTTTCGCGTCGCTCTCCACAGCCCGAACTGCACCGATGTAGTTCCAGTTGCATTCGCCCACAAGGACAGCCTCAACCGGGCGAGGTGCCTCACTGAGGAGTGAGCGCGTGGGGTGAGCTGGTGCCTGACGCATTGTGAGCGTGAGGCTTGCGTCTATTTCGTTGTCGTGAGTCGATGGATCGACCTGCTCGCCCGGATCGGGCAGCACAGGCCCGGTCAGAGCGCGCCTCGCGGTGGACCGGCCCATCCCGGTCGCCGCGACCACCTCATCAAGGATCCGTCCCCGATCGGACTTCGACGCTGCCGCATACGCACTACGGAGCTTGTTATATGTCAGGCACCGACCATACCCACGCGCTCAAAGAAGCTGAGGCACGTCGTACTCTCCCAGGTGTCGGGCTCGGCGGCTACCATTGGGGCATGGTCGACAGCGCGCTTCTGGAGCAGGTGCTCCGACTCGACGCCGAATCCCGGCGCGAATTGATCCGCGCCGTCGAGGGATCGCTCGCCTACGACGACGTTCCGCCGCAGGTCCTCGCCGAGATCGACCGGCGCCTGGCCGGGATGGGTCCGGGTCCGAGCCCCGACGCAGTCCCGGCCGACGAGTTCCTGCGCCGCGTTCGCGCTCGCCGCAGCGCGTGACCTTTCACGTCCTCCTCGACGGCCAGGCGCAGGGCGACTTCGAGGAGATCGAGGCGTACCTCGACGCCAATGCGCCGGATCAGACGGAGCGCTTCCTCGATGACTTCGAGGCGACGATCGCTGGCATCGCGGAGCATCCGCACCTGCGTCCCGAGGTGCGGCCAGGCGTTCGGCACGAGAGCCTGACCGATTGCACGTGCGGCCTCGGCCTGAGCGCGCTCCTGGTGCTCGCGGATGAGCTGCGCGGGTGCGCGACGTGCTCTGGCTGCACACTGCCCGGTGGCAGCACCGACAGGCAATCCGAGGCGGCCAGGCGCGTCGTGATCGCAACCATGTTGCGCAGCGCCTCGGGGGTTGCGCGCACGCCGGCCTCGGTGATGATGCGGATGACGTGCTCTTGCACCGTGTGCAGCGTCCACGTCGATGCAGCGGCCGCGCAACGGTCCAGCGCGCGGCTCGCGATACGCTGCACGCGCAGGTCGTCCAGCGCCACCGGCGCGCCGCGGCGCACCCTCGACGGCATCCCGATGTGAAAGAGCCCTTCCTCGCGGAAGGGCTCTTTCATCCGCGACCCTGACGGGACTTGAACCCGCGACCTCCGCCGTGACAGGGCGGCACG
>WOYR01000199.1 GCA_011620705.1 Microbacteriaceae bacterium
AGCGTGCGCGCACTCGATCTCGGCCTCGACGTCGAGGTGACCGGATGATCTACCTGGACAACGCCGCGACCACGCCGCCGCGTCGCGAGGTGCTCGAGGCGATGTGGCCGTATTTGACCGGGGAGTTCGGCAATCCGAGCAGTCACCACGAGCTCGGCGAGCGTGCCGCGTGTGCCGTGACCGCGGCTCGCGAGACGATCGCCGAAGAACTCGGGTGCCGGCCGTCCGAGCTGATCTTCACCTCGGGTGGCACGGAGGCCGACAATCTCTCCGTCAAGGGGATCGCGCTGGCGGCGCCGCGGGGTCGCCGCATCCTGACGACCGCGATCGAACACGAGGCGGTGCTCGCCAGCTGCGAGTATCTGCGCCGGCTCCACGACTTCGAGACCGTCGAGATCCCCCTCGACCACGACGGATTGGTCGACCCCGCGATGTTTTCCCGGCTGCTGACGCCCGAGACCACCCTGGTGAGCATCGCCCACGCCAACAACGAGATCGGCACGGTCCAGCCGATCTCCGAGCTGGCCGCTCTCGCCCGCGCGGCGGGGGTTCCGTTCCACAGCGACGCGGTGCAGTCCGCCGGCTGGCTCGACGTGGGGCTTCGCCAGCTCGGGGTCGATGCGCTCACCGTGGCGGGGCACAAGCTGGGCGCCCCGAAGGGGATCGGCGTGCTCGCACTTCGGGCGAGCGTTCCTCTCGAGCCCCTGATCCACGGCGGCGGTCAGGAGCGCGGTCGTCGATCCGGGACCGAGAACGTGGCCGCGATCGTCGGGCTGGCGGAGGCGATCAGGCTCGCCGCCGAGACCCGGAACGGGGCTGCGGCGGTCGAAGCGGTCCGCGACGCCCTCATCGACGGCGTCCTCGCGGCCGTCCCGACCGCGCGGCTCACCGGATCCCGTGAGCACCGCCTGGCGAACTCCGCATCGTTCCTCTTCCGCGGCACGAGCGGCGAGGCGGTGCTGCTCGAACTCGAGGCGCGGGGGATCGTCTGCTCGAGCGGATCGGCGTGCGCCGCCGGCAGCGACGAGCCGTCCCATGTGCTCCTCGCGGTCGGGATCGTCCCCGAGCTCGCCCGGACCGCCGTGCGCTTCACACTCGGCAGCGACACCTCACGAGCCGACGTCGATGAGGTCATGCAGCGGGTTCGGGATGCCGTTGCCGCTCTGGGCGGACTCGGCGAGACCCGGCCTGCGAGCCTCTCACGCGGCGGGCGCTGAGCCGAACCCGTCCGGCCATCGACTGCCCGGTGGTCTCTTGTGGTGCGAGGCCCGGCCGTTCATGCTCGGGGGATGATGTCCGACTCCCTCGCCGCCGCGATCCAGCAGTTCGGGGATCCGCGCGGCTATCTCGCCGTCGCGTCCATCGGGATTCCGCCACGGATCGCGGTCGACGCACTCCATGCAGATCTGGATGCCTGGGCCGCCGCCGAGCGCGATCCGCAGGGCTACGACCCGGTGATCGCCCGCACCCGGGCGCACTACGCGCGGCTGGTCGGCGTGCCGGAGAGCCGGGTCGCGATCGGTTCGCAGACCTCGGTGCTCGCATCCCTGGTGGCGGCCGCGGTTCCCGAGGGCGCGGAGGTGCTGCTGCCCGACGGGGATTTCTCGTCGATCATGTTCCCGTTCGAGCAAGTACCGGGCATCCGGGTGCGCACCGTGCCGCTCGAGGCGCTCGCCGACTCGATCACCGAGAGCACATGGCTGGTGGCGTTCTCGCTCGTCCAGTCGGCGACCGGGGAAGTCGCCGATGTCGAGGCGATCCGGGCAGCGGTCGCGCGGACCGGCACGCTGACCCTGTGCGATTCCACCCAGGCGGCCGGCGTGCACCCGGTCGACGCGAGCCAGTTCGACGCGACGATCTGCCACAGCTACAAGTGGCTGTGCGCGCCGCGCGGCGTCGCCTTCCTCACCGTCGGCGAGCGCTTCGACGCGCTGCTGACCCCGCGGCAGGCGGGCTGGTACGCCGGCGACGACGTCTGGACCAGCGTCTACGGCCCGGCCATGCACCTCGCGCACGACGCCCGCCGTTTCGATGTGTCACCGGCCTGGCAGGCGTGGATCGGAGCGGAGCAGTCCATCGGGCTGTTCGCAGGGCTCGACATCGCCGAGGTCTGGGCGCGCTGCTCGGGGCTCGGCGACCTGCTCTGCGAGGAGCTCGGCATCCCGCAGCAGCACCAGGCGATCGTGACCTGGCCGGATGCCTCGGGGCACGAGCTGCGCGCCCTGGGCGAGGCCGGCATCCGGGTGTCGGGTCGAGCGGGGCGACTGCGCGCCTCGTTCCACCTGTGGAACGACCAGAGCGACGTGGCCGGCGTCATCAGGGCGCTGCGCGGCTGAGCAGGCGGCCCGCCGGATAGGCTGGGGCTTCGCACCGCCTCTCGCGCTGCCTTCGTACCGCCCAACCGCGCAAGCCGGCGCGGCTGACCCCTGGAGTCCTCTGTGGCCACGCCCAATCCGCTCGAATCGATCATCTCCCTGGCGAAGCGCCGCGGCTTCGTCTACCAGTCGGGGGAGATCTACGGCGGATCGCGCTCCGCATGGGACTACGGCCCGCTCGGCACCGCGCTGAAGGAGAACATCAAGCGCGAGTGGTGGAAGTTCATGGTGCAGAGCCGTGACGACATCGTCGGCATCGACTCCTCGGTGATCCTGCCGCGCCAGGTCTGGGAGGCATCCGGCCACGTCGAGGTGTTCTCCGACCCGTTGGTCGAGTCGCTGCACACCCACAAGCGCTACCGGGCCGACCACCTGCTCGAGGCCTACGAGGAGAAGCACGGGCATCCGCCGGCCAACGGGCTCGCCGACATCCGCGACCCCGACACCGGTCAGCCGGGGGCGTGGACCGAGCCGCGCAACTTCTCGGGGCTGCTCAAGACCTTCCTCGGCCCCGTCGACGACGAGGAGGGGATGGCGTACCTGCGCCCCGAGACCGCCCAGGGCATCTTCGTCAACTTCGCCAACGTGCTCTCGAGCGCCCGGATGAAGCCGCCCTTCGGCATCGCGCAGGTCGGCAAGAGCTTCCGCAACGAGATCACGCCGGGCAACTTCATCTTCCGCACCCGCGAGTTCGAGCAGATGGAGATGGAGTTCTTCGTCGAGCCCGGCACCGACGAGGAGTGGTTCGACTACTGGATCGATGCCAGCCAGGAGTTCTACACCGGCCACGGCATCGACCCCGACAACATCCGGCGCTACGAGCACCCGAAGGAGAAGCTCAGCCACTACTCGAAGCGCACCATCGACCTCGAGTACCGCTTCCGCTTCGCCGGCAGCGAGTGGGGGGAGCTGATGGGGGTCGCGAACCGCACCGACTTCGACTTGAAGACGCATTCCGAGAAGTCCGGCGTCGACCTGTCGTACTTCGACCAGACCAAGAACGAGCGCTGGATCCCGTACGTGGTCGAGCCGG
>WOYR01000124.1 GCA_011620705.1 Microbacteriaceae bacterium
GCCGACGACGGTTCCGAACGGCGGATCAGCGCACCGCCAGCATGACGCGCGTCACCGCGTCGAGCAGTATGTCCACCTGGGCCTCCTGGTAGCCGCCGCGCTGGGCGTGGAAGGCGGAGGTGCGCACCTGGTCGATGCTCAGCGCCTTGCCGCTCTGGAAGTACTGGGCGATGCGGTCGGTGAGGGCGTCCACCTCGCGCACGGAATAGCCGAGAGCGAGGATCGAGAGCCGGCGGAAACGCTTGCCGCGCGGCCGCACGATGCGGTCCAGGATCGCCTGGGCGCCGCTGCGCGCCTGGTTGAACCAGAGCTGCTCGCCGAGTTGCGCAACGGCGCGCTCGCGCTCGCGGGCGGCGAAGGCATCCTCGAGGCGTTCGAGGGCGGCATCCACATGGGCGGGCGAATATCCGCCTTTGCGCATCGTGAATCCGGTGCCGCGGATGGCATCAGCGGTCACGGTGGTGACGACCGGCACCTCGGAGGTGTATGCGCGGCGGGCGTCTTCGAGGAAGTCCTCCACCTCGTCCGCGTCGTAGCCGAGGCGCGACCTGCGCGTATGCGGGAACGTCGAACTCACGCCGCTCATCGTACCGGAGCGTCAGGGGACGACGATCAGGAAGATCGCATAGGCCACCGCCGCGCTCGGCAGGATCGAGTCCAGCCGGTCGAAGAAGCCGCCATGGCCCGGCAGGAAGCTGGAGATGTCCTTGACCCCGATGTCGCGCTTGATGAGCGATTCCGTGAGGTCGCCCGCCGTTCCGACCAATGCCAGCAGGATGCCCATGATCACGCCCAGCCACCACGGCTGGTGCAGCATGAGGATCGCCAGCAGCACAGCGGAGACGATCGCGACCACGATCGAGCCCGCGAAGCCCTCCCAGGTCTTGCCGGGGCTGATGTTCGGCGCCATCTTGTGGCGGCCGAAGAGCAGCCCGGCCGCATAGGCTCCGGTGTCGGTGACGACCACGGTGATGATGGATGCCAGGGTCCACCATTGGCCGCCGGGAGCACCTGCCTGCACGTCGCTGTTCGTGAGCACGAAGTAGAAGCCCGCCATGAAGGTGACGTAGACCTGGATGAGCACGCCGGCCCCGACATCCAGGAAGACCGCCCGCGCCCCGGTGCGGTGGCTCGGGCGCACCGCCCACTCGATCAGTCGGTAGAGGGTGACGACGATGACGGCGCCGATGGTGCCGAGCCACAGCCCTTGCACGTGGAAGAAGAAGGCGAGAGGCACCACGGCCACCGCGACCGCCGTCGAGGCGACGCGCGGCACGTCGCGGCCGGCCTGGCGCAGCGCGGCCGCCAGCTCGAAGACGGTGAAGCCGATGAGCACGATGCCGACGATGACGAACAGCTGTTTGACGACGACCAGGCTGGCGACGAAGACGCCCCCGAGCAGCACGCCGATGCCGATCGCGGCGAGCAGGTTGCGGCCGGTGCGGGCGCGGATCTTCTCCTGGGTCGCGTCGAACTGGGCGCGGGCCTCCTGCGCCATGGCCTCGATGTCGGCGCGCGTGGCCTGAGCCCGCGCCTCGAGGTCGTGGCGGCTCGGCGGATGTTTTTTGGCGGACGGCCCCGGATCGGTCATCAGACCTCGAGCAGTTCGGCTTCTTTGCGCTTGAGCGCCTCGTCGATGCCGTCGACGTGCGCCTTCGTGAGGACGTCGAGTTCCTTCTCGGCACGGGCGATGTCGTCCTCGCCGACCTCTTTGCTGAGCGCGTCGAGGTCGTCCTTGGCCTTGCGGCGCACGTTCCGGATCGCGACCTTCGCATCCTCGCCCTTGGCGCGAACGATCTTCACGTATTCCTTGCGCCGCTCCTCGGTGAGCTCGGGCATCGTCACCCGGATGATGCTGCCGTCGTTCGTCGGTGTCGCGCCCAGGTTGGGGAAGGCGACGATCGCCTTCTCGATCTCTTTGAGCGCGGTCTTGTCGTACGGGGTCACGATGAGGGTCCGTGCCTCCGGGTTCTGCAGACTGGCCAGCTGGGCGAGCGGGGTCGGCGTGCCGTAGTACTCGACCAGGATCTTGAGGAACAGAGCCGGATTCGCGCGACCGGTGCGGACCGTCGCGAAGTCGTCTTTGGCGACCTCGACGGCGCGGTCCATCTTGTCCGTCGCCTCGGCGAGAACATCACTGATCACGGCATGCTCCTTCGAAACTCTCTCGGGGCAAGCTTAGAGGTCAGTCCATGAGGCGGTCGTGGTCAGAAGCCCTTGCCAGCATCACGCGGTCACCAGGGTCCCGATCCTCTCGCCGCGCAGCGCCTTCGTGATGTTGCCAGCGGGCTCCATGCCGAACACGACCATCGGCATCCTGTTGTCCATGCACAAGCTGAACGCGGTCGAGTCGACCACCTTGAGGCCCTGCACGAGCGCCTCCTGGTAGCTGATCCGCTCGAGCTTCTCGGCGCTCGGATCGGTGCGCGGATCGGCGGTGTAGACGCCGTCGACACCGTTCTTGGCGACCAGAACGGCATCCGCGCCGATCTCGAGGGCGCGCTGGGCGCTGACCGTGTCGGTGGAGAAGTAGGGCAGGCCGGCACCGGCACCGAAGATCACGACGCGGCCCTTCTCGAGATGCCGTTCCGCGCGCAGCGGGATGTACGGCTCGGCGACCTGCGTCATCGCGATCGCCGACTGCACGCGCGGCTCCGCGCCCGCCTGTTCGAGGAAGTCCTGCAGGGCGAGGGCGTTCATCACGGTGCCGAGCATGCCCATGTAGTCGGCGCGGCCGCGGTCCATGCCGCGCTGGCTGAGCTCGGCGCCCCGGAAGAAGTTGCCGCCGCCGACGACGACCGCGATCTCGACGCCGTCCGGGTCGTTGGCATCCTTGGGCGCAGCCTCGGCGATCTCCTTGGCGATGGCGCTGACGATGTCGGGGTTCACCCCCAGTGCGCCGCCCCCGAACGCCTCGCCCGACAACTTCAGCAGCACGCGACGTCGGCGATCGGTCATCTCGGTCCTCCAGCGGCGGGGCGGGCGGTGGCTCGCACCCCAGGCTAACAGCGCGGGCGGGCGGTCCGTCCCTGCACTCCCTGCACTCAGCCGAATGGGTCCTGGATGCGCGTCAGCTCCAGGCTGCGCTCCCACAGCTCGCGGCGCGCCACCGGGTCGACAGCCTGCTCGTGCGGTTGCGCCTCGCGCTGCCGGTCGTAGAAGCGGCCGGTTCTGCCGTCGACCGCGGGATCCGTCGCGAGCCGGGCCGTGGCATCCACCCCGGCCTCCAGGGTGTCGACCGGTTTCACCCCGTTCGCGAGCACCATCTTGGTCGGCATGTACGTGGAGGGATGCACGCTGTTCACCGTGATCTCGCTGGCCGGCAGCTTGTGAGCGAGCTCGATCCCGAACATGATCTGCGCCAGTTCGGACTGCCCGTACGCGCGCTGCCCGCTGTAGCCG
>WOYR01000207.1 GCA_011620705.1 Microbacteriaceae bacterium
CGACCGGCGAGTACGTCGACATGCTGGCCGCCGGCATCAACGACCCGGTGAAGGTCACCCGTTCCGCACTGCTGAACGCCGCGTCGATCGCAGGGCTGTTCCTCACCACCGAGGCCGTCGTCGCCGACAAGCCGGAGAAGAACCCGGTTCCGGTCGCGGACCCGACCGGCGGCATGGACTTCTAGTCCGACGGTCTCGAGGAGTCCCATTCCGGCGTGAACACCGCAGAGTTCATCGCATACTGAGCGCCGACGTCGAAGCGGGCGGTTCCCCCCCAGGGAGCCGCCCGCTTTCCGTCGTGCTCTGACCCTGCCCTGACGATTCGTGCGAAACCGTCGTCAGAGGTGTCCGGTGCCGACGGTTTCGCACGAACCCTGCCGCTCGGATACCGTGGTGCGCGCCAGGTGCCCAGCGATGCGTGAGCGCACCCGAACCGTCCGCCTCGTCCTGTCGGGCGGATGAGCCGGAGCCGGCGGCTCTCAATCGTCGAGGTCGAAGGCGGCGTGGATCGCCGCAGTCAGGGCATCCTCCTGGCTGTCGAGCAGGAAGCCGATCTGCTGCCCGAGGTCGGCGACGGCGATTGTCGTGATGTTGTCGCAGTTCACGACCGAGTCATGATCCAGACCGTTGTCGATTCCTACCGGGATCTCTGTTTCGATGCCACGAACGGTCGAGGTGATCGGAGCGACGCTCACTCTGGTGCGGAATGGCCGGACGGACTCCCGTGTGAGGATCACCACAGGACGGGTCTTCTCGATCCGTGCCAGATGGATCGGGCGCATCAGTCCTCCAGGGGGATCCGGGCCGCGTATTCGGCAAGGCCGGCCAATTCTGGATCTTCCCCCAGGGTGCGGTAGATCTCGGCGTCGCGTTCCGCGGCCACCCTGCGCTGGAACCGCCGGAGCTCCCGGGTGACCACCACGGCTCTGCTCTCGAATCGGCCGGATGCGACGACCTCGTCGAGAAAGTCGACGAGGTCGTCGGGAAGGCGCACGGCGATCTGCTTGCTCATCCCATGACGGTACCGCTCTGGGATTCGTCGGGCAAGGCTCACCGCGTGAACAACCGCGCGTTCTGCTGCTCGGCGTCGGCGTAGAGCTGGCCTGCCTGAGCCAGCGCCGCGTTGATCTCGGCGAGGCCCTGCTCGACCCGCTGCTGCGTGGCCTTCCAGTCGCCCACCACGCCCTGGAAGGCGGTGGCCGCCTGGCCGGTCCACGAGGACTGAAGGTTCACGAGCTGGCCATGCAGGCCGCTCACCTCCGCCTGGATGCGGCTCACGGCCGCGCGCACGTTCCCAGTCGCCGCGGCGACCGCCTCACTGTCCACCTGGTATCGCGTCATGCGGGCGAGACTAGGCGCGGGCCGCGGCCCCGGGGGCGGGAGCCGCGGCATCCGTGGAGGAGTCGCTGCCGCCCGTGTTGGGGTGGAAGAGAGGCAGGCTGACCCGGAAGGTCGCGCCGCCGCCCGGTGTCTCGACCACCTCCACATGACCGTGGTGGCTCGCCACGATGCCCGCCACGATCGCGAGCCCCAGCCCGCTGCCTCCGGTGTCGCGCGTGCGTGACGTGTCGGCGCGCCAGAAGCGCTGGAAGATCTTCTCGCGGAGCTGCGGGGGGATGCCCTCGCCGTGGTCCACGACCGAGATCTGGCCGTAGCCCCCCTCCCGGTCGACCTCGACCGCGATCTCGATCGGGCTGTCGGGCGGGGTGAAGCGCATCGCGTTGCCCATCAGATTGGTGATCACCTGCCGGATCTTGTCGCCCTCGGCGAGCACGATCGGGCCGGCGTCCGGAATGGCATGCGACACCGCCGGCTCGACAGCAGGGGCCTTCGGGCGGCGGCGGCGCAGCAGTGCCCTGGCACCGGTCAGGCGGCTGCTGCCGGTGCCGGTGCCGCCGCCGTTGCTGCTGCTGCCGGTGACCGTGCCGGTGCCGGTGCCAGTGCCGCTGCCGCCGCCGCCGGTGCCGCTGCCGCCGCCGCCGGTGCCGCTGCTGCCGCCGCCGGTGCCGGTGGCCGTGGCCGTGACCGTGGCCGCCGATACCGCGACGGTCGCGGGCGCGGGGTTCGGCGTGCCGTCGCCGGAGCGCGCCTCGACGGCCTCGACCGGCGCGCCGAGCGCGAGCGGCTCCGGCACCACCACCGTGATGCGCCGCTGCGGGTTGGATGCCGTGGCGTCGAGCGCCGCATCCTGCGCGATCGGGAGCAGGTCGACCGGCTCGAGTCGCAGCGGCTTGGACTCGTCGAGGCGGGCGAGCTCCAGCAGGTCCTCGACGAGGGCGCCCATGCGGATCGCCTCGCGCTCGATGCGGTCCATCGCCTGGGCGACATCCTCGGGGCTGGTGATCGCGCCCATCCGGTACAGCTCGGCGTAGCCGCGCAGCGAGACCAGCGGTGTGCGCAGTTCGTGGCTGGCGTCGCCGACGAAGCGCCGCATCTGCTCGACGGTCCTCTGGCGGTCGGCGAAGGCGCGGTCGATCCGGGCGAGCATGGTGTTGAGGGAACGGTTGAGCCGACCGACCTCGGTGTTGGGCGTCGCGCCTCCGAGTCGTTGGCTGTAGTCGCCCGCGGCGAAACGCGCGGCGGTCGCCTCCACATCCCGCAGCGGGGCGAAGGTGCTGGTCACCAGCAGCTGGGTCGTCGCGGCGCCGAACACGATCACGGCGAGGGCGAAGCCGAGGAAGATCAGCATGAATCGGCCGACGGTCGAGTCGACGTCGTCGATGCTCTGGCCGACCACCAGGATCGAGAAGTCGGCATCATCGGCGAGCTGGATCGGGATGGCGATCACCCGCCAATGCTCCTTGCCGGATACGGACGCGATGGTCACCTTCGGCAGCGTGGTGCTGGCGTCCCCGTCGAGAGCGGTGGCCCAGGCCAGGGTCATGCCGTCGGTGTTCGGCGGACTGGTCCCCTTGGGCACATTGGTGCATTCCGTTGTTCCGGAGGAGTCGAGGACGGTGAACAGGGTCGAGTTGGGCTGGTAGGTGAATGCGCAGTTCGCGATGTCGGCGGCCTTCTGGTTCACCGCGCTGGTGGCCAGGCTGTCGACCTTGGAGTCGGCCTGATCCATGAGGTAGCCGCGCAGCACGCTCACCGTGCCGGCCCCCGCCACCGCGAGCCCGAAGGTCAGCAGCAGGACCGTGACGCCCGTGACCTTGGCGCGGAGCGAGATCCCGTTCCACCACCGGGCGAACGGGGCGCGGGGAGCCGCCACGGCAGAAGCCTTCCGGATCAGACCTTCGAGGCCTTGAGCATGTAGCCGAATCCGCGCTTGGTCTGGATCATCGGCTCGCTGGAGTGCTGGTCGAGCTTGCGGCGCAGGTAGGAGATGTAGCTCTCGACGATACCCGCGTCGCCGTTGAAGTCGTACTCCCAGACGTGGTCGAGGATCTGCGCCTTGC
>WOYR01000172.1 GCA_011620705.1 Microbacteriaceae bacterium
TCGCCGGCATCCGGATCTTCGCGACCGGCGGACTGGGCGGGGTGCACCGCGGCGCAGCCGAGACCTTCGACGAGTCCGCCGATCTGCTCACCCTCGCAGCGACCCCGATCACGGTGGTCAGTGCCGGCGTGAAGAGCGTGCTCGACATCGCCGCCACCCTGGAGCGGCTCGAAACGCTCAGTGTGCCGGTGGTCGGCTACCGCACGCGGCAGTTCCCGGCCTTCTGGCTGCGCGAGTCCGGCCACGAGCTGGACTGGTCGGTGGATTCCGCGGAGGAGGTCGTCGGCGTGATGGCGGCGATGGATGCGCTGGGCGCGCGCGCGGGCCTCCTCGTCGCGAACCCGATCCCGCTCGAGCAGCAGTGGGACCCGGACGAGCACGATCGCGTGCTCGCCACAGCGTTCGCGGCCGCCGAGGAGCAGGGGGTGCGCGGCAAGGCGGTCACGCCGTTCCTGCTCGGCTTCATCGTCGACGCATCCGGCGGGCGCAGCCTCGAGGTCAATCTGGATCTCGCCCGCAACAACGTCCGGGTGGCGGCCGAGATCGCCACGGCATGGTCCGCCCTCCGGTCCGCCTCATGAGCGACGCCGCCAGCACCCCCGCACCCGCCGTGCGCGACCGGGTTGTCGCGTTCGGCGATGTCGTCAACGACGTGGTGGTCGTTCCCAGGACCGCGATCCGTGCCGACACCGACACGATGTCGACGATCCGCGCCCGCCCCGGCGGCTCGGCAGCCAACACGGCAGCCTGGCTCGGCTCTCTCGGCACGCCGACGGATTTCGTCGGGCGCGTCGGTGTGGCCGACGTGGACTACCACTCGGAGCAGTTGCGGTCGCAGGGCGTCGTACCGCACCTCGCGGGCGCCCCCGGGCTGCCCACCAGCACGATCGTCATCATCGTCGAGGGCGAGCGTCGTACCATGCTCACCGAGCGCGGCGCGAATCGCGCCCTCACCGCCGCCGATCTCAGCGACGAACTGCTGTCGGCGGCGTCGGTGCTGCATCTCACCGGTTACTCGCTCCTGGACGGCCCGCGCGCGGCGGGCACCCAGGAGTTGATCGAGCGAGCTCACGCGGCCGGCGTCACCGTGTCGTTCAACCCGGGCTCCGCCGGCTTCATCGCCGACTTCGGCCCCGCTGCGTTCGTAGAGGGGATGGCGGGCGCCGACATCCTGTTCGCCAATCTGCAGGAAGCCGAGCTGCTCTGCGATCAGACGGCCCCGGACAGGGTCGCCAAGGCGATGGCCGATCGCCACGGACTCGCGGTCATCACCCAGGGCGGCGGCAGCGTGTTCGTGGCCGAGCGCGGAGCGAAGCCGATCAGCATCCCGGTGCCGAACGCCAGGGTCGTGGATCCGACGGGAGCCGGCGATGCCATGGCCGCGGGTTTCCTGAACTCCTGGCTGGCCGACCGCGATGTGGCGCGGGCGACGCAGTCGGGGGTCATGGTGGCCGCGCGGGCAGTCATGGTCATGGGGGGTCGGCCGGTCATCTGACCACCCGGTGATCGGGATGCACCCTCACCTGCGGCCCGGCGACGACGGCGGCCCGCCCGCCCGCAGCTTGTCGGTGAGTGCGGTGAGCTGGCGCAGCTCCTCAGCTGTGAGCGCGCTCATCTTCTGCGCGATGGATCTGCTGTGCCGCGCGCCGACGCGCCGGAACTCGTCGAGCCCGGCGGCGGTGAGGGTGACGACCGTGCCGCGCGCATCATCCGGATCGCTGTCCTTCGTCACGAGACCGCGCGCGGCGAGCCGGTCCAGCAGGCGGCTGACGCTGGGCTGGGTGAGCAGCAGGTGCTTGTTGAGATCCCGGATTCGCAGCGCATGGTTCTGCTGGCGTGACAGGTTGAACAGCACGTCGTACTCGATGAAGGAGGTGCCGCCATCGGGGAACTCGGCGCGGAGCTGCCGCAGGACCGCCACCTGGGCACGGTAGAGCGCCTCCCATGCGTCGACGGCTTCGGAACGGTCGCTCACGGAACCACTCTAGGAGCGGTGCCGAGAAAGGATTGAGGGTCGGCCGCAGAGGCAAGCGGCCGACCCTCTCCCTTGCACCAAGAGTGTCCTGCAATCACATTCCGCCCCGGTTGCCACAGCAAACAACCGGTGCTCTTGAAAGGTATAACGATGAGGTAACGGTGTCTAGTTACCAGAACGTTATTTTTCTGGGAGTTCGCCCAGAGGACGCGTACTCGGCGCACTCGATCCTTCAAAATCTCATCCGATCCTTCAGAAGTCCCACTCTGCGCGAAGTCCCGGCGCTGTGCCCTTGACTTGGTCGCTGTCGGCGAGGTCGTCTCCTCGCCGCGGTGCTCCCTGCTACGTGAGCCAATCCTCGAGCGGACGTTGTCCGGCGTCGGGCCGGTCCAGCCACACGCGCAGCGCGGCGACGATCGCCGCCGTCCGGTCGCCCCGGCCGCGAGGGAAGCGCCGGGGCGGGACGAGCAAGAGCGGGGCTGCGGGGCTGCCTGCGGCGACAGCCTGGAGCAGCAGCGGACGGAAGTCTTTGATGTTCTCGGTGACGATCCGGCGTTCGTCCGCGGCGGCGCGCTGGAACAGCTCCGGGTCGCTCGCCCCGCCTTGCCCCGGGTCTGCGACCGCGGCGACCACGTCGTGGCCGGCATCGCGCAGGGCGGCGGCGATGTCCTCGGAGTAGTGCTCGTCGAGCAGGAGGCGGGCCGTCATGCCAGGAGCCGCTGCTGCGACTCCCACGAGCGGAGGGCCTCATCGGCTGCTCGCTCGTTGTCGGCGATCTCGGCGTCGATCTCCTCCGCATAGGCGCCGTAGTAGGCCAGTGCCGTCCGCACCCGGCCCACGGGCAGGGTCAGCTCCGCAGCGACGGCCTCGACCGCGTCGCGGCCACGCAGCTCGGAGTCGCGCAGCGCGGCCGCGATCTCCCACACGTCCGGCCCCGCCGCAAGGCCGGCCCTGTGGCCGGAAGGACCGTCGCGGAAGACGATGCCGGGGAACTCCTGCGACCGCAGCCCCTCATCGACCAGCCGCTGCGCGAGCCCCGACGGCGTGGTGTTCCGTCCGGCCGCGGCGCGGCGCAGCCGGTCGAGGAGCTCCGGGTCGAAGCGGATGGAGAGGGGCGTACTCATGCGCTACATCGTAGCGCAGGGAGGGTAGCGGGTGCTGGTCTGCGGGAAATGACAACTTACGTGAGACAGATCTGCCGGACCCACGCGAGAAACGTGTCCGACCCGCCAAGGCTCACGCAAGTCCGACGATACGGGTGCCTACATCTGCCGCCGGTGCGGCCTCTGGGTTGCTCGGCGGTTACGCGGCCACTGGCTCGGCCTCTCGGCATGATCCTCTCTTAGCGGCTCAATCGTCGTAGTGAAACCGTGCCTGCAGTACCACGAGATCAGCGCCGATCAC
>WOYR01000068.1:0-1657 GCA_011620705.1 Microbacteriaceae bacterium
GTGCTGCGACCCCGGCGCCCGAGCCGAGCGGTCCGACCCCGGTGCCTCAGGCCGACCCTTTCGTCGGTTCGCGCCGCGCGGTGCGCGCCCAGTCGCTCCCGGAAGAGAAAGCGAGGCGGCGGCCGCGAGCCACGAGCCGTCCCGCCCCGAAGCGCCGGACCTCGTCCCGTGCCGCCACCCGCAACCCCGATGATCGCAAGTCGTTCCGGCAGCGGATCTTCGGCGGCGGGGTGATGGTGCTGGTCGGAGGGCTGTTCGCGGTGCTCGCGCTCCCGGCCTATGCCGACAACAACGCCTCATCGCTCATCAAAGCCGAGAACGGTCCGACCCAGAAGATCTCGGTCGCGGCGGTCGCCGCATCCGCGATCGCCACCTCGTCGCGCGACAGCTACACCGCGACGTCCGCGGCCGATCTGAAGAAGCTGTACGCCAACGCGATCCGCCAGCAGAACCTCGCCGCCTACCTGCGGTCGGGTGCGAAGCAGTCGGGCGACGACTACCCGTGGTTCGCCGAGCTCTCCCGCAACCAGGGCGGCGGCCTCAGCCCGCTCAACTACTACTATCGCGAATGCGTCGACTTCGTGGCATGGCGCCTGAACCGCGATGCCGGCTCCACCCGGGCGCCGTTCAAGTGGACCTGGAGCAACCTGACCCCGAGCGGCGGCAATGCCAGCCAGTGGAAGTCGGCGTGGGCCAAGCAGGGCAGGCCGAGCGGCGCGACGCCGGTGGTCGGCTCTGTCGCCTGGTTCCCGTACAACCACGTGGCATACGTCACCGGCATTCTCAACAACGGGCAGGTGCTCCTCGAGGAGTACAACTGGTCCGGCCAGCACCTGTACGGCCAGCGTGTGATCGACCCGGGCGACGCGTACTACCTCTACGCGCCCAAGTAGCTGGACCGCCGGCTCGGCATGTCCGAAACGCTCCCGGTTCTAGCATTCTTGCTATGACCGCGGCGACCTGGCGAAAGTACACGGAGTGGCCGCTCGTCGGCCTGGCACTCGTCTTCCTCGTGACGTTCTCGATCCAGGTGATCGCGAACATCCCCGACAGCAGCGCCGCGCCATACAACATCATCATCTGGATCACCTGGGGACTGTTCGGGGTCGACTACCTCGTCAACCTGTACCTAGCCGAGCACCGGCTGCACTGGTTCGTGCACAATCTGCACGAAGCGGCGATCCTGGCGCTGCCGATGCTGCGCCCGTTGCGCCTGCTCCGCCTGCTCCAGGTCCTGGAGATCACCCACCGCGTGGCCGGGCGGGTGCTGCGCGGCAGGTTGCTGAGCTACGCCTTCACGGCAGCCGTCATCCTGACGTATGTCGCAGCGCTGGCCGCGCTGGACGCCGAGCAGAACGTTCCCAGCAGCAATATCAAGAACATCGGCGACGCGCTCTGGTGGGCTGCCGTCACGATCACCGGGGTCGGATACGGCGACTTCTACCCGGTGACCGTCGTCGGCCGTCTGGTCGGGGTCGGCTTGATGATCGGCGGAATCGCGGTGATCGGCGTCGTCGCCGGTTCGCTGGCGGCCTGGCTGATCGAGCGGGTCGGCCGTCGGGTCGTCGAGGAGGTAGAGGAGGCCGAGGAGGCCGAGGAGGCCGAGGAGGCCGAGACCATGTCGGAGATGGCCGTGCTCGCCGAGCAGGTGGCGAGG
>WOYR01000068.1:1757-3372 GCA_011620705.1 Microbacteriaceae bacterium
CGGCCTCTCAGGGCTCGATGAACAGCCCCTCGATGCGGTGGTCGGGGTCGACCTGCGTCAGCACCACGTCGCCGGCCTGCAGCCGGGTGCCGGTGCGGACCGGCAGGTTGCGCCCTCCCCGGCTGATCACGCTGACCCAGGACTGCTCGCCCACCGAGAGCTCGGCGATGGTGCGCCCATCTGCAGGGGACCCGGCAGCCACGACGTGCCGCTCGAGCCCGGTCGGCTCCTCGGCGAAGCGCACGTCGACGCTCCACGGCCGCGCCTCGACCAGCCGCATCGGTACGTGCAGCAGCCGGGCGAACAGCGGGACCAGACCGCCCTGCAGCACGACCGAGATCAGCACGACGATGAAGATGATCGCGTAGACGGTCCGCGCGCCCTGGACGTCCGCGGTCAGGATGAACATCCCGAGCAGGATCGGGACGGCCCCCTTCAGCCCCGCCCACAGCACGAAGACGCGCTCGCCGCGGCTGAGCCGGATCGGCAGGGTGGCGAGCCCGACCAGCACGGGCCGGATCACCACGATCAGCAGGGCCGCGATCGCCAGGCCCGAGAGCAGGGTGGCGGGTTGGAAGACGTCCTTCAGTTGGATGCTCAGCCCCAGCAGCACGAAGACGACGATCTCGGCGAGGCTCGCGAGGCCGGAGGCGAAGGTGTCGACCTCGCGGCGGAACGGCGCTCGCACATCGCCGATCAGGATCCCTGCGATGAACACGGCGAGGAACCCTGAGCCCTGCAGCGCCGATCCCCCTGCGTAGATGAGCACGGCCGCTGCCGCGACGAAGACCGCGGTGAGGGCGCCGGTGGGCAGCTGCGCGCGCCGCATCACCCAGCCCAGCGCGAGCCCCGCGGCGATCCCGACGACGGCGCCGACGAGCATCTGCGTGGCGAACACCTCGAGCCCCGCCAGGAGGGGGGAGCCCCCGGCTGCGTCGGCGGCGGTTCCGGCGGAGAGCAGGCTCACCAGCAGCGCGATCCCGACCGGGTCATTGGCGCCGGATTCGCCTTCCAGGATGGTCCCGGAGCGCCCGGAGATCTCGTGCCGTCCCAGCACCGAGAACACGACGGCGGGATCGGTGGGCGACAGCGCCGCGCCGAGCAGCAGGGCGAGCTGCCAATCGAAGCCCAGCAGGAAGTGCGCGGCGGCCGCGAGGGCGGCGGCGGTGATCGCGGTGCCGGCGATCCCGATCCAGGCGATCGGCCCCGCTGCTGCGCGGAACCGCCGCCAGCCGATGTGCATCCCGCCCTCGAACAGGATCAGGACCAGGGCGACGGAGACCACCCGCTCGTCGATCTGGCGCGCCGCCGGCCCGACCGCGGGCAGGAACACCGCCACGACGGCGGCGGCGATGAGGAACAGGGCGGGAGCCGGGATGTGCAACCACCCGGTGAGCCGGCTCGAGAAGGTGCCCGCGACCAGCACGGCGGCCATCACGAGCACCACGATCGAGAAGGCGAAGTCGTCAGTCACAGTTCTCCCGGGGCGTCGGCGATCAGATCGCCGACCAGGCTTCCCGGCACTCCGTGGTTTCAGGCTAGCCGCTGTCGCCGGGTTCGGCGTGCGGGCTCGGCATGGTCGTCTGAATCTCCGCGCGGCCGGGGATCGTCGCCG